>CABXEZ010000016.1 GCA_902511405.1 uncultured Alphaproteobacteria bacterium | reverse complement strand
TTTGGCAATCATATCTTTGATACCAGGTATTGTTTCAACTTGATAGGCGTGTTCTGGTTGAAAATATCAAAAAAACAACAAAGATAGTCAAAAGAGCTCATGATGCCAAAGTGTCAGTTGAGGGGGAAATTGGTTTTGTAGGATATGCAAATGGTAAATCATCAGAAGGAACTTTACCTAGCGAGGCAGTTACATTTGCAAAAGAAAGTAATGTAGACGCAATGGCAGTTTCAGTAGGTAATACGCACTTACAGACAAACAAAATAGCAAAAATTGATGTGGACAAAGTAAAAGATATTCAAAACTCCACTTCGATACCTTTAGTGTTACATGGTGGAAGTGGAATTCCAAATCTGATAAGAAAAAAATTGGCAAGAGAAACTAATATAGCTAAGTTTAATATCGGAACTGAGCTGCGTATGACTTTTGGTGATGCGTTAAGAAAACAAGTAAAAAATAATCCGTTAATTTATGATAGGTTGCAATTATTAAAACCAACAATTCCTGAAATAACTAAAATTACAAAAAAAATAATTAAAAATTTTGGTCCACAATAAATGGAAACAATATTCGTTGCTGCATTAAAAGAAGAAACTCCTAAATTAATTAAATTTCATCATACAGGTGTTGGAAAAATTAATGCTTCAATAAAATTAATGGAATTAATAAATATATATAAACCAACTCAAATAATTAATTATGGTACGGCAGGATCTTTCAAAAAAAATATTAGTGGTCTAGTAGAATGCACGACTTTTGTACAGCATGATATGGATGCTAGAGGTTTGCTAGATTTTAAATTAGGTGAGACTCCTTTTGACCCAATTAATAAAATTATATTATCTGATAAAGGTTATATTTGCGCAACTGGAGATAGATTTGTAAAAAATAAATTAGAAATTAATTGTGATATTGTTGATATGGAAGCTTATGCGTTGGCAAAAATTTGTAAATTGTATGCTATTGAATTTAAATGTTTTAAATATATTTCAGATTATGCAAATGATGAGTCATCAAATGACTGGATAGAAAATTGTCATAAAGGAGCAGGTGAGTTTTTATCTCTTTACCCTGAATGCAAATAAATGATTTTAAAAATTTTAGAAAAACTTGGAAGAAAAAAAATAGTTTTAGATAGAGGACCATCTCATCCTGAATTTAATATGGCAAAACCTTGGATGGAGAGATATTATGTTTTATTTAGAAAGAGACCAAAATGGTTTCCTTTCAATATCTTAATTCATAAAATGTTAGATGATGATCATGGCGAAGGGGTTCACAATCATATGTGTCCCTACGTTACTATTATTTTAAAAGGTGGTTATTGGGAAACTACTCCTAAGGGAAAATTTTGGAGACCTCCAGGATATATTGGTTTTAGATCGGCTGATCACCTCCATCGAGTTGATTTAAAACCTAATACTAGCACCATAACATTATTTATTCCTGGTCCTTTTGGACTAAGGAAAAACAAAAGAGCAAGTTATAAAACAAAAATTAAAGGAGATAATAATGGCTAAAGCTTACTGGATTGGAATTGTTGATGTTAAAAATCAAGATGAGTATAAAAAATATGCTGATATTGCTGGACCTGCTTTAATAAAAGCGGGGGCAAAAATTTTAAGTAGAGGCGGTAGAATTAAAAACTTAGAGGGTAAAAAAATTAATCGTGCAGTCATAATAGAATTTCCGTCGATGGATGAAGCTGAAAAATTTTATGACTCAGAGGAATATAAAAAAGGATTAAAATATCTCAACAGTGAAGTTTCTGAGCGCTTTTTAAATATAGCTGAGGGAATAGATTAAATTAATCCATCGTATATTAATTTACAACCGCTCAAAAAAAGTAAAATATAAACAATATTAAAAAATAATCTCTCCGGTATTTTTTTTTGAAGAAAGTATCCAATTAATACACTTACAAAAGCTAGAGGTAATAAAATTAAAGAAACAAGTAAATTAGAAGGGGCTAATAACCCTACATAATAATATGGAACTAGTTTAACAACGTTTATAACTAAAAAGGCGAAGGTCATGGTTCCAATAAATGAAATTTTATCTAATTTTAATGGAAGTGTATAAAAGTTCATTGGGGGGTTTCCTGCATGAATTAAAAAGCTTGTATATCCTGCAACAGAAGACCAAAAGTAACCCTTTAATTTTGTTGGTCGAAGTAAAAAATCACTTTTTTGAATAAATGATACTAAAACAAAAATTATTGAGATAACGCCAACCATAACACGTATCTGATTTTCGTTGGTATATTGAAAAGTAAAAGTCCCAAATAAAATACCAACTATAGATGCTGGTATGATTATTTTTAAAATACTACTTATCCACTTTCTCCAATATAAATAGATGGCAGAAAAATCCATAATTATCAAAAGTGGAAGAAGAATTCCAGCAGCCTGTAGAGGGCTCATGGCAAAAGACATTACAGGTACAGCCAACATCGCTATTGGACCTGGAACCCCACCTTTAGATAATCCAAAAACAAATACTCCAAAAGAAGCATAAGCTAAAAAAGTTGGATCCATTATTTAAGAGTCTTTAGGCTATTTATAATATCTTTAATTTGATCACTGGAATCTTCTAAGCCACAATAAACTCGTATCAAGTTTCCTTTTAGTAAAGTTTTGAATTTCCTCTTTGATAGAGGAGGAAAAGTGATTAAACTATCATACCCCCCCCAACTATACCCTAGTTTAAAGATAGAAATTTTAGAGAACATTTTTTTTATTTTTGATTGAGGGTAAAATTTTTTAAGAGAGAAAGAAAACAAGCCAGTACTTCCTGTAAAATCTCTTTTCCAAATGTTGTGATTTTCTGATGTTTCTATTGCAGGATGATAAACCTTATCAACCAAAGGATGTTTGTTAAGTTCTCGTGCTAATTCTAATGCATTAAACTCTATTTGCTTCATTCTTAGATTGAGAGTTGGTAATCCCCTCAAGGCTAAATAAACTTCTTCAGATCCTGGACAAATACCAAGAGTTTTTGCTGTAACTCGTATTGCTTTAGAGTGTTTTTTGTCTGAGCTAACGAACCCAATAAGTGTATCAGAGTGTCCATTGATGTATTTTGTTCCAGCATCAATGACTACATTAATTCCTAATTTTATTGGATCACAAAAAAGGGGAGATGCCCAAGTGTTATCCATAACAGTTGGTATGTTTTTCTTTTTTGCTATTCTTGTTATTTTAGGAATATCAAGTATTTCAAAAGTAGCAGTGCCAGGCGACTCAAGATAAATTAATTTTGTTTTACTTGTTATTAGTTTTTGAAATTTATTAATATCTTTAAAAGGATGAAAATATTTAACTATTACTCCATAATTTTTTAGCACTTCTTCACAAAAAGTGCGGGTAGGGCTATAAACAGTATCATTAATTAATATTTCATCATTTTTTTTTAAAAATGCAAAAAAAGGAATTATGAGTGCAGCTAATCCAGAAGGTGCCACAACAGTATCATGACATTTATATAAATTCGAAATTGCTTTTTCTAATTGATCTACTGAAGGATTTTTATTAATTCCATAGAGGGTGTTACGATCATCGTGGTTTTTTAAATCATTAATGTATTCTTCAAAAGTATTAAAGATCATTGTTGATCCTTTATATATACCGGGGTTAATAAACCCTTTTTGCTTTTTTACATTTCTTGAAACTTTTGTTAATTTTGTATTTATTTTCATAAAACGCTATATCTAGTATATATTTAATAATTAAGATACAATTTAAGTTCATATATTTTCGATAAAATTAGATGTTTCGTAGATTGATAAATTTTGTTATTGGGAGACAATCTTTGAAAAAAGATATTTAAATAATTATTTAAAACAAAGGAAATAATATGAAAAAACTATTATCAATCCTAGCAGTTTCTGTATTTGCTTTTGCTGCAAATGCTGGAACTCTTGATGATGTTAAAAATAGAGGTTTTCTAAAATGTGGTGTTACAACTGGTCTAGCTGGTTTCGCTGCTCCTGACGATAGTGGAGAGTGGGCTGGTCTTGATGCAGATATGTGTCGTGCAGTTGCAGTAGCAGTTTTTGGAGACCGTTCAAAAGTAGAATTTATCACTACAACTGGTAAATCTCGTTTCCCAACATTAGCTTCAGGTGAAGTAGACATGTTAGCGAGAAATACTACTTGGACAATTAGCCGTGATGTTAATCTTGGTTTTGAGTTCGTAGGTGTTAACTTTTACGATGGACAAGGTTTCATGATCCCTTCTTCTCTAGGTGTATCAAGTGCAACTGAGTTAGATGGTGCTACTGTTTGTATTCAAACTGGTACTACTACTGAGTTAAACCTTGCTGACTTCTTTAGATTAAATGGAATTAGCTATGAAGCTCTTCCAATTGAAACTAATGACGAAGGTAAAGAAAACTTATTCGCAGGAAGATGTGACGTGTATACTACTGATGCGTCTGGACTATCTTCAACTAGAGCTGCAGCAGCAGATCCTAGCAAATGGTTAGTTCTTCCTGAAATTATTTCAAAAGAGCCTCTAGGTCCGCTAGTAAGACATGGTGATCACCAATGGGGTGACGTAGTACGTTGGTCTCTAAACGCAATGATTATTGCTGAAGAACTAGGTATTACTTCTGAAAATGTTGATGCTTCATTAAGCTCAAATGTTCCTGAAGTACTAAGACTTCTTGGTGTTGAAGGTTCATATGGCGAAATGCTTGAATTAGCTCCTGATTGGGCTTACCAAATTCTTAAACAAATTGGTAACTATTCAGAATCTTACGAAGCTAACGTAGGTCCAGATACACCTCTTGAAATTGCAAGAGGTCTTAACGCTCTTTGGACTCAAGGTGGTATTCTTTACGCACCTCCGTTCAGATAAATCGTTACTTTTTTACAATTAGGGGGTTTCAAAACCCCCTATTTTTTTTTATAGGAGTTAAATGAGATCTAAATTAAATTTTTTTTCAGATGAAAAGTTTAGATCTATCTTTTTTCAAACTCTTGTAATTGGTCTTTTTGCATTAGGAATTTTTTTTATAGTTCAAACTACTGCATACAATCTTGAAAAAAGGAATATTGCTACTGGCTGGAGATTTCTTACAGACCCAGCTGGATTTGATATTAGCTTCTCACCTTTTATTGATTTTAAATCAACTGACACACATTTAGATGTTTATTTTGTAGGTGTATTAAATACACTTTTAGTTTCTGTTTGCGGATGTATAGCGGCAACAATTCTTGGATTTCTAGTTGGCATAATTAGACTTTCTTCCAACTGGCTTCTTGTAAGAGTGGCATATATCTATGTAGAATTTACAAGAAACGTTCCTTTACTTTTACAAATAATTCTTTGGTACAGTATTTTAATACAGTTACCTCGTGTAAAACAATCACTAGAATTTTTAGATGTTTTCTTTATTTCAAATAGAGGAATTTATTCTCCGAGACCAGTTTTTGAAACTGGATTTTCATACGTTTTTATTGCTATTATTTTAGCTTTCATTTCTAGTTTTTTTATTAGAAGATGGGCTAAAAAAAGACAAGATGATACTGGAAAACAGTTCCCAGTTTTATCTTCTTTTTTTGGTTTAATTATAATTGTCCCACTAATATTATTTTTTATAATAGGTTCTCCATTATCTTTTGATTATCCAGCTTTGAAAGGTTTCAATTTTAAGGGAGGTATGGTCATCAGACCAGAGTTCATAGCTATGTTTTTAGCTTTAACTATTTATACAGCTGCATTCATCTCAGAGACAGTGCGCTCAGGTATTTTATCAGTAACAAAAGGTCAGAGAGAAGCTTCAGCGTCTTTAGGACTAAAAAAAAGTTGGATAATGAGACTGGTTATTATCCCACAAGCTTTAAGAGTTATTGTACCGCCTTTAACAAGTCAGTATCTAAATTTAACAAAAAACTCTTCTTTAGGTATAGCTGTAGGTTACGCAGACTTAGTCCATGGATTTGGTGGAATTAGTTTAAATCAAACTGGTCAAGCAATTGAGTGCATGGTTATAGTGATGGCAACATATCTAACTATCAGTTTAACAATATCTGTGTTTATGAATATTTATAATCGCAGTATACAATTTAAAGAGAAATAGAATGAATGAAATAACAGAATCAAGAAAACCACCTGTAGCTACAACAGGAATTTTGGGTTGGCTTAGAATGAATTTATTTTCAAATTGGATAAATTCATTAGTTTCATTATTTGTTCTATATATTTTAATTCAATTTATTCCTTGGATATTGAATTGGACAATATTTGCCGCTGACTTCAAATACAATTTTAACGGTGTAGAAATTACTGACAGAACAATGTGTTCAAGAGTTCTTGATCCAGAAAATGGAGGGGCGTGTTGGGCGATTATTTATGTAAGGTTTTATCAATTTATGTATGGTTTTTATCCCCGAGACGAAGTTTGGCGTGTAAATCTTAGTTATATAATGTTAGCTGTTGCAGTTGTTCCATTATTGTTTGATAAATTTCCATTTAGAAAACATTTTTTAAAATTTACTTATGTTTTTCCAGTAATTGCTTTTTTTCTTTTAAATGGAGGACTGGGTCTTGAGCCAGTTTCAACAAATAAATGGGGAGGTTTGCTAGTTACACTAGTTTTAGGGTGCACTGGTATTGCGCTTGCTTTTCCATTAGGAATTGTACTCGCCCTTGGTAGACGTTCTAATCTTCCAGTTATTAGTATGATGTGCACTTTATTTATTGAGTTTATTAGAGGTGTGCCTCTTATCACTCTTTTGTTCTTTGGTATGGTTATGTTGCCATTATTTTTACCTGAAGGTGTTAATATGGATGGTTTAGCTCGTGTTTTAGTAGCTGTTACACTATTTCAATCTGCATATATGGCTGAGGTTATTAGAGGTGGTCTTCAAGCTATTCCACAAGGTCAATATGAAGCAGCTAGATCAATTGGTTTATCTTACTGGCAAATGAATATGAAAATAGTATTACCTCAAGCTATCAGAATATCAATTCCATCAATTGTAAACACTTCTATTGGCTTGTTTAAAGATACAACTCTCGTAATTATAGTTGGTTTATTAGACTTGCTTGGAATTGGAAGAGGGGCTTTAGCTGACACAACCTGGTTGGGTCTAGCCTATGAAGTTTATTTCTTTGTGTCATTGGTGTTCTTTATTTTCACTTTTGCAATGTCTAGATACAGTTTATATTTGGAAAAAAAGCTTAAAACAGGTATTAACATGGGAGCAGATTAATATGTCAGAAGATTCAATAATTTCATTACAAAATGTAAACAAGTGGTTTGGAGACTTTCACGTTCTCAAAGATGTTGATCTGCAGGTAAAAAAGAAAGAAAGAATTGTTGTGTGTGGTCCATCTGGATCAGGTAAATCAACAATGATAAGATGTATTAACAGACTTGAAGAGCATCAAGAAGGTACCATAATAGTTGATGGTATTGAGCTTACAGGTAATTTAAAGAACATTGATAGTGTAAGAAAAGAAGTTGGTATGGTGTTTCAGCAATTTAATCTTTTCCCACATTTATCTGTTAAAGAAAATATTACGCTCGCTCCAATTTGGGTTAAAAAAATGCCTAAAGCTGAAGCTGAAGAATTAGCTATGCAACAATTAGAAATAGTTAAAATACCTGAACAAGCTGATAAATATCCTGGTCAATTATCGGGTGGTCAACAGCAAAGAGTTGCAATCGCTAGATCTCTGGCAATGAAGCCTAATATTATGCTTTTTGATGAACCAACATCTGCTCTTGATCCGGAAATGATTAAAGAAGTTTTAGATGTTATGATTGATTTAGCAGAAGGTGGTATGACAATGATAGTTGTAACACATGAAATGGGCTTTGCTAAAACTGTAGCTGATAGAATGGTTTTTATGGATGAAGGAAGAATTGTAGAGCAGGCCGTTCCTGAAAAATTCTTTAATAATCCTGAGAGTGACCGTACAAAATTATTTTTAAGTCAAATTCTTAATCATTAATTAAAATATTTACACGGCGGTTCATTCGTCCTTTATTCTCTATTTTACCTATTGTAATTTTACCTATTTCTCTAGTTGACCTAACATGAGTACCTCCGCACGGTTGAAAATCAACATTTCCTATTTTGACAAATCTTAATTTTCCATTAATTTTAGGTGGCTTAACAGACATTGTTCTTACTAGCTCTGGCTGACTCTCCAATATTTTACTATCAATATGTTCGTATGTAATTTTATGATCTTCTTCCATTAGCGCATTAATTTTTTCCTGTAGTTCTTCTTTTTTTATTTCTTTATCAGGATCATTGAAATCCAACCTGCTTTTTTCATAGCCAATTTGCCCTCCAGTTACTCCAAGTGATATTGAAGCACACATTAAATGTAATGCGCTATGCATTCGCATGTATTTAAACCTTTTGTCCCAATTTATTCTTACTATTATTTTTTGATTTGTATTTAATCCATTTAAATTTTCTAATATATTTTTTATCGAACCTTCTATTTTTATTGTATCATTTACCTCTATTTTTTGGCCATCAGCTATTATTTCCCCTACATCTCCTGGTTGACCACCGCTTTTCCCATAAAATATTGTATCCTCCAATTCTATTGTTTTATTTTCTTTATTAATTTCCTTTATTCTTGTTTCTATTTCTTTTGTGTACGCATTTTCTTCAAATATATTTGCCATAATTTTTTTTATCAGATTTTTGTATTTTTATGTTGACTTTTTTATCAATCTAAATAAATTAGAACAAAACAAGAACATTATTATATTTATGATAAATATAATTATTGTTTATCAATTATTTAAATAATTTTTTTAAAAATATGAATGAGAAAAATATAATATCCATTATTAATATAGGAAACGGTAAAAAAGCTACTACACCGCTATTTCTAGACTCTGTATCAGCAGGTTTTCCATCTCCAGCGACTGATTATTTAGAAAATAAGCTTGATTTAAATGAGTATCTTGTGAAGCATCCTGCAGCTACTTTTATCGTCAAAGCAAGTGGCCCCTCCATGATAGAGGCTGGAATTTTATCGGGAGATTTACTGATTGTAGACAGAAGTGTTACGCCAAAAAACGATAATATTGTTATAGCCTCAGTCTTTGGCGATCTCACAGTAAAAAAACTACGTAAAAAAGGATCTTCGTTGTTTTTAGTTTCCGCTAATAACGAATACCCTAGCATTGAGATAAAAGAGGAGATGGAATGCTTTATATGGGGGGTTGTGACTTATGTCATACATAAAGCAGTTACAAAATAATCACTCTTCTTTAGATAATTCTATCGCTTTGATAGATTGTAATAACTTTTACGCATCTTGTGAGAGAATATTTAATCCAAAATTAATGAGAAGACCTATTGTTGTCCTGTCAAATAATGACGGATGTATAATCACGAGATCAGCAGAGGCTAAAAAACTAGGAATTAAAATGGGCGAACCATATTTCAGGGCAAAAAAAATTATTGATAGAAATAATGTAAAAGTTTTTTCTTCTAATTATTCCTTATATGGTGATATTTCTCAGCGAGTTATGGAAACCTTAGCAAGATTTGCTCCCGATATAGAAATTTATTCAATAGATGAGGCTTTTTTAGGATTAAATGGTTTTGAAAATTATGAATTAAACACGTATTGCAGTTACATACGCCGTACCATAAAACAGTGGGTAGGTATTCCAGTAAGTATAGGTGTGAGCTCAACAAAGACGCTTTCAAAAATTGCAAATAATTTAGCAAAAAAAAACAAAGAGTATGATGGTGTATGCATATTGAAGTCTTGGTTTGACATAAATGAGGCTTTAAAATTAACTCCTATAGGAGACGTCTGGGGAATTGGAAGGCGGCTATCTTCTTTTTTACAAAGATATAATGTCAGCAGTGCTTATGATTTTATTCAACTTGATAAAGGATGGGTAAGAAAAAATATGGGTGTAGTTGGAGAAAAAACATTTTTAGAACTTTGCGGAGTATCTTGTATAGAATTAGATTTAATTCCATCAGATAAAAAAAGCTGCTGTGTTTCACGTTCGTTTAGTAAACCAATAGAAAAAATTTATGACTTAGAAGAATCTGTTTCAGCTTATGGAACGAGAGTTGCGGAAAAGATAAGGGAAGAGGGGTTGATGGCAGAGTCAATGAGTGTTTTTGTTCTTACCAATTATTTTAATAGAAAAGAAAAACAATATTCAAACTCGATTAAATTACAACTACCTTTTCCAACTAATAACAGTATTAAGATTGTGAAACGAGCATTGCAAGGAATAAGAAAAATATATCGTGAGGGGTATCGTTATAAAAAAGCAGGAGTAATTTTATACGGTTTAAGTAAATCAAATCAGATAAAAGGTCTTTTGGACTATGATCGAGAAAGTTCAGATGCAATTATGAATGCAATGGATAGGATTAATGGGCGTTATGGCAGTTCTGTAATTAGATTAGCGTCTGAAGGTATTGAAAAATCATGGAGAATGAAAAGAGAGAAAGTGTCCCCGTGCTATACTACAAGTTTTGAGGATTTAGTTGAGGTCAAAACTTAATTTGTAAATTGGCTCCCCGGGCCGGGCTCGAACCAGCGACCGATCGGTTAACAGCCGATTGCTCTACCACTGAGCTACCGAGGAACACAATTGGTCTGTTAATAAAAAAAAGAAAAAAAGACAAGTAAAATATGGAGGCTCGGAGCGGAATCGAACCGCTGTGCAAGGCTTTGCAGGCCCCTACATAACCACTCTGCCACCGAGCCAAATTTTTTGGACAATTAATCTGTTATTAACTTCAAGTCAATTAATCAAAACTATAAGATTGCAAAATAAAAAACATATCAATTATGTAAGTAGTTATATATATGAACTACTTATAATTTACCCAAAATAGCTATGAATTTAGAAAAAAATCGTGAAGTGATGATAGAAAATCAGCTTAGACCAAATAAAATAACAAACAACGATGTTTTGCAGGTATTCATGAGCACTAGTAAAGAAAAATTTATATCTGAGGATAAAATAAATATTTGTTATTCTGATCAAGATATATCAATTAAAGATCAGAGGGGGTACCTTAAGAATCTACATTTAGCTCAAATCTTACATTTTGCTGAAATAAAAAATAATGAAAAGGTTTTACATATTGGTGGGCTTACAGGCTACCTTTCTGTATTAATAGCAAAGTTGTGCAATAAAATTTATGTAACTGATAATGATCAAGAGTTTGTAGAAAAAATAATAAATAATTTCAAAAACAATGAAGTAACAAATGGTAAAGTTATAAAAGAAGAATTTTCAGAGGGCTTGAAGGGTGAAGAACCTTATGATTTGATAATTATCGACTGTCCACAATATAATTTTAATCTTGATTTACTAAGCCAAGTAAATGTGGGAGGAACGATTATATATATTGAAAAAATAAATGAAGAACTATCTAAAGCTTATAAAATGATAAAATATCAAGATAATTTTTCTAAAGTTTTTCTGTTTGATGTTTTTTCTAATTTTTATCTTACAAAACAAGAAGAAAGGTTTAATTTTTAATGAAAAAGATACTCATAATTATAATTATTTTATTTTCTAAAATTTCTTTTGCTATTGATGTTGATGATGCGATTAAAAGCACAATTGAAAATAATCCGAAGGTTAAAATTGCATTTGAAAAATTAGAAGAGTCAAAAGAATTAATTGAGAATGCTTACAATCAAAAATTACCTACTATAACAAGTACAATCTCCGGGACTTACTCAAATTCCGACTCATCTACTGCAACGGCTTCCACTACCCCTGAATCGTTTACGGATAAATATAAATTATCACTAACTCAAAACCTTTATGATGCCGGTGAAAAAAATTTAGAAATTGAAAGATCGAAAATACTATTTGATAAAGAAATTATTAATTTTAAAATATCAATTCAAGATCTTATATTAAGTGCTATTAATGGATATTTGACAGTGATAAATTATGAAAAATCACTTGAGGCAAGTAATAAAAATTTTGACTCAGTAACAAGATTTTTAGATGAAACTAAGACAAAATTTGATTTAGGTTCGGCCACACTTTATGATTTACAAAATGCTGAGTCCGCATTTGCTATAGCTGAAACAAATTTATTTATAGCACAGCAAAATTATGATGTTAGCAAAATTACATTCAATCGAATTGTAGGATTAGAAGCTGTAAATTTAGAGGATGTTATTGATTTAAATAAAAATATAAACTTGGAACTTTTTATTAAAAATGTTGAAAATAATAATTACTCTTTAGCTTTACTTGATAATGATATTTTGAATACAAATCTTCTTTTAGCTATTGAGAAATTAAACAATAAACCTTCTTTAGATTTATCAACATCTGTTGAATATTCTGACTCTGGCAGAATTGACTCTGGAACGGAAAAAACAAATGGAACTATTGGTTTAACTTTAACGATACCTGTCTTTCAAAAAAATAATGATAAATCAGATATTCGCAAATATCAGTCAAAACTTTTACAGTCTGAATTAACATTTGAAGATACAAAGCAGGATCTGACTATTCAAGCATCAAATTTGTATAAAAATTATTTGATTAGTAAATCAAATATTTCTTCCAATAATAAGCAACTAAAATCTATTCAAACATCTTTGGATAGTATTAAGGAAGAATATAAGATAGGAACTAAAACTATAACCGACTTAATAGATGCCGAAAGTGAATTACTTGATGTAAATGTCAATTATCACTCTTCAAGAAAAGACATGATTTTAAACTATTTTAATATTTTAGCTCTTGAGGGATCTCTATTAGAAAATTTTCAAAATTATCTCCCTGATTATAATTAACTTTAGTATTCCTTGTACTTAATTTATAAGTATTTTTATGTCTAATAATGAGTCTATAAAAGATACTCTTGATGTGATTAGAAGAGCACTCGAGGATAAGGATGATTTTACTGAAAAAAACGACAATATTCTTATCTTAAATAAAAAAGTTAACGACGATGGAACTGTTAAGTTATTAAATCAATCAGATGAAATCAATGCAATTAATAAAGTAATTGACAAAAAACTAGATGATTTAATGGAAAAAAAAATGACTGCTATGCTTAAAAATCAACTCCCAATTATATTAGATAACTATTTTAAAAATAAGAAATAATATGGATCTTTCAAAATTTTTTGATTTTTTAAAAGATGAAAAAAAAATTTACTCTGACTGGGAAAAATCAGACAGTTTTAAATCTAAAAAAAATACAGAATCATACTCTATTATGATGCCTCCACCAAATGTTACGGGCAGTCTTCATATGGGTCATGCTTTAACTTTTACTATTCAAGATATTTTAATTCGCTATCACAGAATGCAAGGAAAAGAAGTATTGTGGCAAGCTGGTACTGATCACGCAGGTATTGCCACTCAGATGGTTGTAGAGAGAAAATTAGCTGAACAGGGTATAGACAGAAGAACCTTAGGCAGAGAAAAATTTATAGAAAAAGTCTGGGAATGGAAGAAAGAATCTGGGGGAAGTATAAATAATCAATTGAGAAGATTAGGTGCATCAGCCGACTGGTCACGTGAGAGATTTACAATGGATGAAGGTCTTTCAAAAGCTGTTAAAAAAGTTTTTGTAGATTTATATAATGATGGGATCATTTACAAAGATAAAAGACTTGTTAACTGGGATCCAAAATTATTAACTGCCATCTCTGATTTAGAAGTTGAACAAAGAGATCAAGAGGGAAGCCTTTGGCATATAAAATATCCAATTGATAAAGATAATTTTATAGTTGTGGCTACTACAAGGCCAGAGACATTGCTAGGAGACTCAGCAGTTGCAGTTCATCCTGAAGATACAAAATATAAAAACTTGATTGGAAAATTCTGCAAGTTACCTTTAGTTGATAAGAATTTACCAATTATTGCTGATGAATATGCTGATCCAGAAAAAGGTTCAGGAGCTGTTAAAATTACACCAGCACATGATTTTAATGATTTTGAGGTAGGTAAAAGACATCAATTGGAATTTATTAATATTTTTGATGAATTTGCAAAAATAAATGAAAATGCACCAAAAAGATTCCATGGGTTAGATAGATTTGAGGCTAGAAAATTAATATTAGAAGAGCTTACTCAATTAGGCCTACTAATTAAGGAAGAAAAACAAGAAATGGTTATTCCTTATGGCGATAGATCGGGAGTCGTTATTGAGCCATGGTTAACAGATCAATGGTTTTGTAATGCTAAAAAATTAGCGACAGATCCTATCAAGTCAGTGAAAGAAAATATTACAACTTTTGTTCCAAAGAATTGGGAAAATACTTTTTTTAATTGGATGGAAAATATTCAACCTTGGTGTATTTCAAGACAGTTATGGTGGGGTCATCAAATTCCTGCTTGGTATGGACCTGATAACAAAAGTTTTGTTGCACTCTCTCAAGAAGATGCAAAATTAATGGCACAAAACCATTATGGAAAAGAGGTAGAATTAAAACAAGATGAAGATGTACTAGATACTTGGTTCTCCTCAGCTCTTTGGACGTTTTCTACTTTAGATTGGCCTGATAAAACATACGAGCTTGATAGATTTTATCCTGGCAATGTTCTGGTAACTGGTTTTGATATTATTTTTTTCTGGGTTGCGAGAATGATGATGATGGGATCACATTTTATGAAAGAGACTCCTTTCAAAGACATTTATATTCATCCATTAATTAGAGACGAAAAAGGTCAAAAAATGTCTAAGTCAAAGGGTAATATAATAGACCCATTAGTTTTATTAGATAAGTATGGTGCGGATACATTAAGATTTACTTTAACAGCTTTGTTAAATCCAGGCAGAGATGTAAAGTTAGCAGAAGAGAGAGTAAAGGGATATAAGTCATTTACCAACAAGATTTGGAATGCTGCAAATTTTTTAAACTTAAATGATGTTAGATTTATTGATCAAATTGACACTGAAACAATAAACTTAGACAGTAGTAAGTGGATATTAAAAGAATTTGAAGAGGTTCAAAAAAAATATTTTGCAAATATTGAAAAATATCAATTCCATGAAATTGCCAGCTTAATATATCATTTCACATGGCATACATTTTGTGACTGGTATATTGAGTTTATTAAATCTGATTTTAAAGATCCCAAGAAATCTGAAGAAACAAAAAAAATCTCAGGTTGGGTTTTTGTTCAAACATTAAAATTACTTCATCCCATTATGCCCTTCATCACTGAAAAATTATGGCTATCTCTTGTTGATAAAGATTCTTTTCTAATGAGTCAGAATTTTATTAAAGTAAATTTTGATCAATCTTTTGATAATAGCAAAAAGTATATTTTAAAGATTATTGAAATATTAA
This sequence comes from uncultured Alphaproteobacteria bacterium, assembly GCA_902511405.1. Lineage (GTDB taxonomy): Bacteria > Pseudomonadota > Alphaproteobacteria > HIMB59 > CACPNW01. The sequence continues at coordinate 6,193 of CABXEZ010000016.1, read as the reverse complement.
CTTCTCTAAGAAATTTAAGAGCTGATTTAAATATTTCTTATAAGAACGAAATTGAAATAATTGTTGATACAAAAAATAATAACTTAATTGATTTTATTACAAATTATCAAACAGAATTTAAAAGATTACTAAAAATAAAATCAATATTATTTGAAGAAAATACGTCACAAAAAAAATCTGCATTTATTGTTTTGAATGATATTACTATCTTAATCCCTTTGGATGGCATAGTTGATTTGGACAAAGAAATAATCAAGTTAGAAAACAAAAAGAATACGTATAATGAAAAACTGAAATCTATTTTAGGAAAATTAAATAATAAAGCTTTTATTGAAAAAGCTCCTGATAATGTTATAGAAAATTTTCGAATTCAAGAGCAAGAAATGAAATCTTCTATTGAAAAAATTAATGAAATAATAAATACTGTTTATTAAATGTCAGATAAAGGTTCAAATATTAAATCCAGACTTCCTAGCAGACATGTTAGCGTAGGCCCTAAAAGTGCTCCACACAGATCGATGTATTATGCAATGGGCATGACTGAAGAGCAAATTTATCAACCTTTTGTTGGAGTTGCTACTACGTGGAATGAATCGGCACCTTGCAACATTACTTTAGGTAGGCAGGCCCAAGCTGTAAAAAAGGGTGTTAAAGAAGTTAATGGAACTCCGCGTGAGTTTACAACAATTACTGTAACAGACGGTATTGCTATGGGTCATGAAGCAATGAAAGCTTCATTAGTAAGTAGAGAGGTTATTGCCGACTCGGTAGAACTATCTGTAAGAGGGCATTGTTATGATGGAATTGTTGGTCTTGCAGGATGTGATAAATCTCTTCCTGGATTGATGATGGCTATGGTAAGATTAAACATACCATCCGTATTTATCTATGGAGGCTCTATCTTGCCTGGAAATTATAAAGGTAAAGACTTAACAATTATTGATGTTTTTGAGGCTGTAGGAAAACATGCTTCTGGTGAAATTGATGAAAAAGAATTAAAAAATATTGAAAAGGTTGCATGTCCAACTGCAGGTTCATGTGGAGGTCAATTTACAGCCAATACAATGGCCTGTATATCAGAGGCTCTCGGACTGGCCTTAACAAATTCCGCTATGACTCCAGCAACTTATGAGGAGCGTGATAATTATGGGTTTGAAAGTGGCAAGGCTGTTATGGGCCTAATTGAAAAAAATATTAGACCTCGCGATATTGTTACTGTTGAATCATTGAAGAATGCTGCAGTAGTTGTAGCTGCTACTGGAGGCTCTACTAATGCGGCATTGCATTTGCCTGCTATAGCTAATGAGGCTGGTATAAAGTTTACATTAAGAGATGTTGTTGAGATTTATCAATCTACCCCATATATTGGTGATATGTCACCAGGTGGTAAATATGTTGCCAAAGATCTTTATGAAGTAGGGGGAGTTCCTGTTGTCATTAAATCTCTTTTAGATGGTGGATATATTAATGGTGACTGCATGACCGTTACTGGAAAAACAATAGCTGAAAATCATAAAAATGTTATTTTTCCAAAAGATCAAGATGTAGTTTATTCTTGTGATAATCCAATCAGTGATCATAGTTCGGTTGTTGGTTTATGGGGAAATTTAGCTGAAGAAGGGTCTATTTCTAAAATAGCTGGATTAAAAAACTTATCTTTTAAAGGTAAGGCTAAATGTTACGATTGTGAAGAAGATGCTCTTACAGCAGTGTTAAAAAATGAAATTGTTGCAGGGGATGCTGTAATTATTCGTTATGAAGGTCCTAAAGGTGGACCTGGAATGAGAGAGATGCTCTCAACAACAGGAGCAATTTATGGTCAAGGATTAGGTGACTCTGTAGCTTTAATTACCGATGGTCGTTTTTCTGGAGGCACGAGAGGATTTTGTATTGGTCATGTAGGACCAGAAGCTGCTGTTGGTGGAATGATTGGTTTATTAAAAGATGGTGATGAAATTGTAATTGATGCAATTAAAGGTGAGATAAATGTTTCCTTAACGGATGAGGAAATAGCTAAAAGAAAAACAGAATGGAAACCTAGAAGCACTAATCACAACTCAGGCTCTATTTGGAAATATGCTCAAACGGTTGGTCCCGCCCATGAAGGCGCTGTAACTCAGCCAGGAGCAAAAGAAGAAACACACACGTACGCAGATATTTAATTCTCAAGTGTAATTGTTACTGGCGTATGATCTGAAGCTTTTTCCCATCCTCTAGGTTCACGATTTACTGCAACATTATTTACTAAATCGGTAACATTAGCAGTTGTTAAAAAGTGATCAATTCTAAGACCATTACCTTTTTGCCATCCACCGCCTCTATATCCCCAAAATGTCCAATTGGTTTTACCTTCAACAAAGTGTTTAACTAAATCAGTAAAGCCCATATTAATTAATATTCGGTACTGCTCTCGTGTTAAAGGATGAGTGCAAGCATCATTTTTAAAATTTTCAGGAGAGTACACATCATCATCTGTTGGAATAACATTAAAATCTCCAGAAATAATAATTGGAATGTTTTTATCTTTAAGCCCTTGAATATAGATATTAAATTTTTTCATCCATTTAATTTTGTAATCAAATTTTTCTGTTTCAATAGGATTTCCATTTGGAAGATAAATATTTATTAATTTAATTTTTTTTTTTATTTTTTTTAGTTGTATCTCCGTCTCAATGAATCTAGCATTTGGATCATCATATTTAGGAATAGATGTATTGGTAATTTCTAATTTTTTTTTGCTTAAAATAGCAACGCCATTCCATGCTTTTTGCCCATTTATATAAGAGTAATAACCTGCATTTTTTATTACTTCTTTTGGAAAACCATCTTCAATGGTCTTTAATTCTTGAAGTAAATAAATATCTGATTGATCTTTTTTTATAAATTTTTCTAAATGCTCAATTCTTGCATTAACAGAATTGACGTTCCATGTTGATATTTTCATTAAATAGAAAAAGAGGTGCCACAACCACAAGAAGATGATGCTTGAGGATTAGTTATTTTAAAAGAAGAGCCAATTAATTCATGTACATAGTCAATGGTTGAATTTTGGATTAGTTCCATAGAAGTTTCATCTATAACGACATTAATTTTTTCTTCCTCAATTAATATATCATCATCATTTTTAAGATTCTCAAAATCAAACTTATATTGGAAGCCAGCGCAGCCGCCGCCTAGAACGGTAATTCTAAAATAACTAGCTGAGTCTTTTTCTAAAATTGATGCAATATGTACCTGAGCACTATTTGTTATTTCTATCTTATTCATAATAAATTAATATATACTTACTTATAATTAGATTTTATAGCATAATTTGCAATGTTTGACCATTTAGCTGCCACACCAGAAACTAGTAAAGGCCGTTTGTTTAAGGAGAATGACTCGGATCATAATAGAAGTCCCTATGAAAGAGATAGATCAAGAGTTATTCACTCAAGTTCATTTCGTAAATTAAAATACAAAACGCAGGTATTTATTGAGAGTGAAAGCGATTATTACCGAACAAGACTAACACACTCATTAGAGGTTTCTCAAATTTCACGATCTATTTGTCGATTACTAAAACTAAATGAAGATCTTGGAGAAACAGTTGCATTAGCACATGATTTAGGTCATCCACCTTTTGGTCATAATGGAGAAAAAGCTCTAAATATCGCTATGCAAGATCATGGAGGTTTTAATCATAATGACCAGACTCTCAGAGTCTTAACGCATATAGAAAAAAGACACCCTGATTTTAATGGGTTAAATCTTACATGGGAGAGCTTAGAAGGAATAGTAAAGCATAATGGAATAGTGTTAAGCAATATCCCTTTTCATATAAATTTTTATAATAACAAACATGACTTATTATTAAATAAGCAACCGTTCTTGGAATCTCAAATTGCTGCAATTGCTGATGATGTAGCATATAATAATCACGATGTTGAAGATGCTATTAGGGCGGGATTATTATCTATTGATCAGCTTCAGGAAAGTACTTTTTTTAACAATATAATTAATCAATTAAAGAAAGAATATACTATTATTGATGACAAGTTATTGATGTTCCAAGTCTTAAGAAAAAGTATGTCTTTAATGATTGAGGATATTTATAACCAAACTAATAAAAATATTCTTGATTTAGAGATTAAGACAAAAATAGATCTTCAAAATTATAATGATTTTATTGTTACTTTTTCTCCTTCTATGCAATCCAAAGTACAAGATATAAAATCATTTTTATTTGATAATGTTTATAATCATCAAAATTTACTTGATAAAAGGCAAAATGTAGAAAAAATTATGTCGAATTTATTTAAATACTTTTATAAATCACCTAATAAACTTCCCGATGATTGGAGAAGTATAAATGAACCCATAGAAAGGGTAATTTGTGATTATATTTCTGGTATGACTGATAGATATGCCTCAAGACTTCATAGGGATTTATATGAATAATCATATCGATTTACTTTATACATATTTTAATGAATTTGCAGATAAATGTATCAAGAATAATCATCTTGATGCTTTTAATAGAAAATCAATTGGTATAGATTTTTCATCAAAGTCGAGACAAGGGGACATTTCCTCTAATTTTTATTTAGTAGCAATTAAAAAAATTTTAGACAAAGAATTTAATTTTAAAGACGAGCTTATGGCAGGAGTTCACAATCTACCTTTTATTGAAAAATGTGAAATTTCAAAAAAAGGATTTATTAATATAAATATTAAAAAGAAGTTTCTAATAGATCAAATTGAATATCTACTAACTCAGCAAAATCAATTTGGTAAATCGAATATTGGTGATGGAAAAAATGTAAATGTTGAATTTGTGTCCGCCAATCCAACAGGTCCGGTTACTGTAGCTCATATGCGTGGAGCGGTATTGGGTGATGTAATATCTTCTTTACTGACTAATACTGGTCATCATGTAACTAGAGAATATTATGTTAATAATGCAGGATCTCAGATTGATATATTAGGAAAGTCTTTATTCAAAAGATATCTAGAGTTACACGGAGAGAAAATAGAATTAAATAGTGATGAATATCCAGGTGAATATCTAATTGATATTGCCAAATTAATTAAAAAAAAAGATGGAGATAAATGGCTTAATCATGACTCAAGTCAAAGAGAAGATTATTTTAAAGAGTTTGCCGTTAAGTATTTGATAGAATTTATTGAGCAGGATTTGAAGCTATTAAATATTAAGTTTGATAAATTTGTTTTTGAATCAGATATTGTTAATAGCAATATTATAAATAACTTATTTAAGATATTAGATAAAAAAAATTTACTCTATAATGGTATTCTTGAAAAGCCTAAAGGTGATGACTCTGATGACTGGGAACCAAGAGAACAATTACTTTTTAAATCATCTGCAATACTTGATGATCAAGACCGAGCATTTAAAAAATCCAATGGCGAATGGACATATTTTGCTAATGATGCAGCGTACCATCTTGATAAATATAATAGAAAATTTGATCAGTTAATTAATATATGGGGCGCAGATCATGTGGGGTATATTCCACGTATGAAATCTGTATTAAAAACAATCTCTAATAAAGATGATTATCTTGAAGTAGTAACATGTCAAATAGTACGACTCATCAAGAATAATCAAATATTAAAAATGTCTAAAAGAGAGGGTAACTTCATCACTTTACAAGAAGTGTATGATCAGGTTGGTAAAGACCCTCTTAGATACTTTATGGTATCAACTAAAAGTGAAACTTCGATGGATTTTGATTTAAATAAAGTGATTGAAAAGAATAAAGACAATCCCGTTTTTTATTGTCAATATGCCTATGCAAGGGCATCCTCAGTAATCAACAAAGCTGGAGATTTAGGTATTAATATAAAATCATTTAACAATTTTAGTGAAATAACTCATTATTTGACAGAGGATGAAATAGAAATAATTTTAAAATTATTATCATATCCATATATTGTGAAATTAGCCTCTATTGCAAGAGAACCTCATCGACTCACTAACTTTATTGAAGATGTATCAGCTTCTTTTCATTCATTCTGGAACAAAGGGAAAGAAAATGAGTCTCTTCGTTTTATAGATGAGAAAGATATAATAAAGACTCAAGCTAAATTAATCTGGCTGCAATCGATGAGAATAGTTTTTGAAAATATATTTAATATTATTGGTATTGATTATCACGAAACTATGTAATGAATGCAAGGCTTTTATTTA
>CABXEZ010000015.1 GCA_902511405.1 uncultured Alphaproteobacteria bacterium | reverse complement strand
CATAAGCTGTCATATCAAAATGACCATGCCCACAGAGATTAAATAAAATTGTTTTTGACTCACCTTTTTCTTTACACTCTAAAGCAGCATCCATAGCGCCTTTTACAGCGTGATTTCCTTCAGGTGCAGGAATAATACCTTCCTGTTTTCCAAATATAACTCCAGCTTCAAAGCAATCTTTTTGACCGTAAGCTTTTGCTCTCATTAATCCAAGGTCATATAAATGACTTAAGTGATAAGACATACCATGATATCTTAAACCTCCTGAGTGATTTGCTGGTGGAAGAAAATCAGAACCTAAAGTATGCATTTTAATTAATGGAGTCATTCTAGCCATATCTCCATGATCATATGCGTATTTACCTTTTGTAAAAGAAGGACACGAGAGGGGCTCACAACCAATTATATCAATCTTTTGACCGCCTCTTAATTGCTGACCAAGAAAAGGAAACATTAGACCTGCTAAATTACTTCCTCCTCCGGTACAACCTACTATTATGTCTGGGTAATCTCCGGCTTGTTCCATTTGGAGAATTGCTTCATTGCCATTAATAGTTTGATGTAAAAGAACATGACCTAAAACACTTCCAAGTGCGTATTTTGCCTTACCCTCACTTTTAACAACAGCTTCAATAGCTTCAGAGATCGCAATACCTAAACTACCTGGATTATTTGGGTCTTCCGCTAAAAGTTTTTTTCCAAAATCTGTAAGTTCTGATGGACTTGGATGACAAGTTCCACCAAAAGATTGCATCATTAGTTTTCTGTAAGGTTTTTGATCAAAACTTACCTTAACCATAAAAACTTCTATGTCGATTCCAAACATCTGCCCTGCAAAAGCTAATGAACTTCCCCATTGACCAGCTCCTGTTTCTGTAAATATTTTTTTGACTCCCTCTTCTTTATTAAAAAATGCCTGTGGCACAGCGGTGTTAGGCTTATGACTACCTGTTGGACTGACACCCTCATATTTGTAATAAATTTTAGCTGGTGTATCTAAATATTTTTCTAACCTTCGCGCTCTAAACAAAGGTGATGGCCTCCATTGTTTATAAATCTCCCTTACAGGTTCAGGTATTTCAATTTGTCTTTCTGTTGAAACCTCTTGCATTATCAAGCCCATAGGAAATAGTGGAGCAAAATCATCTGGACCTGCTGGTTGTTTAGTTCCTGGATGTAAAGGTGGCGGTGGTGGACTTGGTAAGTCAGAGTTAATATTATACCAAGATTTTGGTGCTTTTGATTCTTCAAGTATGTATTTTATAGAGTCTGTCATAATAAGTGTCACCTTGACTAAATTTAAATAAAAAATCAATAGAAAATTAAAATTAAAAATATAAAAACACAATATATGAAATTTTTTAATGCTGGGAATATAACTATTATGGTTGGTTTATTGATGATTGCCTATGCTTTTTATAGTTATTTCTCTCATTAACTCTTTCTTCCCACATATACTCCAAATAAGATTAAAATAATCCCAATAAAGGAAGTATAATTTATATTTTCAGACAATAATATATATCCCCAAATAATTGCAAAAATAGGAATTAAATAAGCTACATAAGATAGAAATACTGGCCCTGATGTCTTGGTAATATGGTACCTTAATTGAAACGCGATTGCTGTTGGGAATAAACCTAAATACAATATAGGCAAAACAGACTCTAAACTGATTATTGATGGGTAACTAATCTCACTTGCTATTAAAAAAGGTACAGAAACTAAAGCTCCAAAAAAAGTTGCAAAAAAAGTAATAGAAAAAGAGTCTATATGTTTGAGAGTATTATAAGCAACAATATTAGAGATCATGTAACCAAGTGCAGCTAAAATAATTAATAACTTCGATAATAATTGAATTGAATTGGAAGAAGTTACATTAAAAAAACTATCTATTTCAAAAATAAACAAAACACCTACAAAACCAATACAAATAGAGATTAATTTAGGAACAGTAAACCGATCATCTATTGTAAAAAAATGAGATAGAATTAATGTTAATATAGGGCCTACTCCCATCAATATTCCAGCAGTTGAAGATTGTATATGTTGTTCTGACCAGCTTATTAAATAAAAGGGAAGAAAGTTTCCAACGACCCCTACAAAAATTAACATCATTAAGTCATTTCTACTTAAAGACGTTTTATATTTTCCAATTACATAAAATACTAATAAAAATAAGCTTGCAGATATTAATCTATAAGAAGCCACACTTGCTGGAGCAAAATATTCAAGACTAATTTTAATGGCAATAAATGCGGATCCCCAAATAGCAGATAAAATAAAAAGTAGTAGTACGCTATTTAAAGACTCTGATTTAAACAGAAATTAAATCTTATTTTTTGGTGTTGGGATATCTACTTTTTCAGAAGGTTTCATGAAATCATCTCTTTGACCATCCCATAAGTAATCAGCATAATCAAATTCAGTAATAATTCTATCAGAACGTTCGAATGTTAATCCATATTTTCTGCAATAGCTTGCAAAATCTTCAGCATGCTCAATTGGTAGATGTTCTACAACCCATTTTCTTGAACTTCTATCGAATTTGAAACCATTTTTTTTGAACCATTCACGATGGTAGTAAGAGTCTCTTCCAAAGGCTGAAAAAGTAATTTTGTCTGACATAATAAATTTCCTTGAAAAAAAATTGTTTATACTAATTTTTATCCAATAAACAAATTATATTTTAGTTTCTTGATAAAACAGTAGAAATTAAGGAACATAATATATATTATATAGGAAATATGAATTTATATAATAGCAGCGAAATTACAGTTCATAAACTTAATGAACTAAGAGAAGAAGATAAAAAAATCCAAATTTTAGATGTAAGAGAAGACACAGAAAGAGATCACGCCCATATTAAGGGAACAATCCATATAAAATTATCTGAAATAGCCAACAGATACACTGAATTAGATGGTGAAAAAAATATTTTTGTAATGTGTCATACAGGGACAAGAAGTCAGGTAGTCTGCAAATGGTTAAAATCTAAAGGTTTTATGAAATGTGTTAATGTACTTGGTGGGATAGATGCATGGGCCGCACTAATTGACAGAGAAATAAGAAGATATTAATCTAAATACTCTCTAAATATAGCCCAAAAAAAACTATAATTATACTCACAATAAACAAGATCAATCTTAATATAAATTTATATAAAATTCTTAGTTTAATTCTTTTTTCAATAAGCAATTTATAAAAAGGATTACTAACTGCTATAGACAGTATAAACGTACCTATAATAATTAAAAGCCAATGCATAGATATGAAGTACATAACTAAAAAATTAGATTTTTCAAACCAAACACTAGAAGAAATGAGTTTAAATTCAAAAAAATTTTATAATTTAATCAAGAAAAGAAGAAGTGTTAGAGATTTTAAAATTGATTTAATTGATTATAGAATTATTAAGAACGCAATTTTAGCAGCAGGTACAGCCCCTAGTGGTGCAAATCTTCAACCTTGGCATTTTGTTGTTATAAAAAATAAATCGATAAAGAAAAAAATAAGAATAGCAGCTGAGATAGAAGAAAAAGAATTTTATGAAAAAAAAGCACCTAAAGAATGGTTAAATGCATTAAAACCTCTTGGCACAGATAAAAATAAATCTTTCCTTGAAGAAGCTCCATACCTTATCGCAGTATTTGAAAAAAAAAACTCAATTAAAAACTACAAAAAAATTAAGAATTACTATGTTAAAGAATCTGTAGGGATTGCAACAGGTATACTTATTTCATGTTTACATTTTTCAGGTTTATCAATGCTGACACATACTCCAAGTCCTATGAATTTTTTAAACTCAATCCTTAAAAGACCTACTAACGAAAAACCTTTTGTTTTATTGGTAGTTGGTAAACCAAAAGATGACTGTGAAATTCCTGTATTTGCAACAAAAAAAAAATCTTTTAGTAAAATTTCTTCTGAGTTTTAGGTTATTTCCTCTGGTTTCATCGTTTCATATTTTTCATATGGCATATGAATCCAAGGAGAGTCCTCAAGATAATCAACATAATAATTTGGCTTAAAATTTGAGACAGCTTTATAAAAAAGAACTCCCGTTCTAATTGGCTCGTCTAAATAAAAACCATAAAAATGCTCCATCCACTCAATACTTTTTTTAAGAGTAATTCCAGAGTCTGCTAAATCATCAACGATTAAAACTTTTGAGCCTATATTAGGACTTGTTTTAGCCAGATCTCGTGAAAAAGTTATTGATCCTCTTTTATTTTTTACTCCGTCTCCACGATAAGACTCAACAGATAAAACTGCTAAGGGTACATTAAAAATTCTTGCCATGATATCTCCTACTCTCATGCCACCTTTTGCTATACAAACTACTTGGTTAAACTCCCATCCATCCTTATAAACCATAGCAGCTAATTGTTCTGTTTTTCTATTATATTCGTCCCATGTGATGTGTAAATCCGCCATTGTTTTTCCTATTAATTTAAAATGAGTTAACCTCTCTTTAAAAAAGAGAGGTTCAAAAGTTAAAAAATATTATTGTGGTAGTTCGCCGTCAATACCTTGAACGTACCAATTCATTCCAAGCAGCATTCCATCATCGGCTACTCCGCCTTCTGGAACCATTAATTCTCCAGCCTGATTATAAATTGGTCCTTCAAAAGAATGCATACTGCCATCTTTTAAAGCAATTTCCATTGCAACTGCCTCTTGAATCAAATCAGAAGGCATTAGTTTTGCATTATAAGGTGACATAACCACCATTCCTTTATCCATTCCATCCCATGTATCAGTGGATGACCAAGTACCATCAACAACTGCTTTAGCTCTTGCAGCATAGTATGGTCCCCAGACATCTTCGATTGCTGTCAGATGCGAATTAGGGCAAAACTCTTCTTGGTTTGATGCTTGTCCAAAAGCAAGAACACCTGCTTTTTCTGCTTCTTGACATGGGGCAAATGTATCAGTGTGTTGAACTAAAATATCAGCACCTTGGTTGATTAAGGTTTTTGCTGCATCAGCTTCTTTACCCGGATCATACCATGTAAATGCCCAAATAATCTTGATTTTAATATCAGGATTAACTTTAGAAGCAGCCAAGTAAAAAGCATTTATACCCCTAACAACTTCTGGAATTGGAAATGATGCAATGTAACCAATAGTGTTAGTTTTAGTTAAGTGACCAGCAATATGACCACTTATAGTTCTACCTTCATAGAATCTAGCTCCATAAGTAGCAACATTGTCAGCTCTCATATAGCCAGTTGCGTGCTCAAACTTAACATCTGGAAATTCATTTGCGACTTCCAGTGTCTGATCCATATAGTTAAATGATGTAGTAAAAATTAAGTCGTGACCTGAAGCGGCTAATTTACGAATTGCTCTCACAGCATCGGCATTTTCAGGAACGTTTTCAATATATGTAGAAGAAACAGCATCACCGAGCTGACTCTCCATATATTGTCTTCCTTGATCATGCATATACGTCCAGCCATGATCACCTGGGGGGCCTATATAAATAAAGCCAATTTTTTTAGGATCTGCATTGGCTGATCCAATAGTAAGTCCTAAAAAAGTAGTAATTAATATTATTAATCTAATCATTTTAACCTCACCTGCTAAAAATAATTGTTTATTCAATATCTTTATTAAAGACCTCTCAACGATTCTTAATAGGTATAATTAAATAAAAGTGGATATCTTTATCGACCTCTAAAAAATGGAATTGTTAGAGAAGCAGGAGCGCTTAACTTAATTCTTAGGCGATTACTGGATATTATAATTAAAACAAACATAGTAGCCAAATACGGTGCCATATTAAAGAATTGACCTGGAAAATTAACACCCCAAGCTTGTAAATTCATTTGTAATATTGAAACACCCCCAAATATATATGCGCCTACTAAAATTCTACCAGGCTTCCAAGTTGCAAAAACTACCAAGGCAAGAGCAATCCAACCTCTTCCGGCAATCATATTCTCTTGCCACATAGGCGCATAACAAATAGACATATATGAACCTGCCAGAGCACACATACAGCCTCCAAACAAAATTCCCATTAAACGAACTTTTATAACACTGTAACCTAAGGCATGAGAAGAATTATGGGACTCACCAACGGCTCGAAATATTAACCCTAATTTTGTTTTATAAAAAAAATAACCAACTAAAAAAACGATTAAAAAAGATAAAACCACAAAAAAATAAGGATTCAATCCTTGAATTGGAGTACCAATATAATTTTTTCCAATCATTGAACTTAAACCAATACCAAATATAGTTAATGCTAAACCAGTAGCAACTTGATTTGACATCAATATAAGAACTAAATAAGCAAACAATCCTGACATCAAGGCTCCAGATAAAATTGAGACTATAAAAGCAAGAAGGTAACTCCCTGTTATGATTAATGTTACGAAAGCAGTAACAGCACCAACAAGCATCATTCCTTCTACACCAAGATTAAGGACTCCTGTTTTTTCAGTTACCAGCTCACCTATGGCAGCAAATACAAGTGGTGTAGTTGCGATTAAAATTATTTGTACAACGCCAATTAAAACTTCAATGCTCATATATTTTTCCGAAAAACAATTTTGAAGTTAACTAAAAGTTCAGTGCCTAAAAGATAAAAAAGAACCAAGCCCTGAAATACAAAACCTACAGCTGCAGGTATTTGCATAAATAATTGTGCATCCTCAGCTCCCAAATATGTCAACGCAATTACAAGCGAAGCAAAAATAATCCCGATGGGATGAAGTCTGCCTAAAAATGCTACAATAATAGCTGTAAAACCATAATTGGGTGATATATCTCTATATAGCAGTCCAATAGGCCCTGAAACTTCTCCAAGCCCGGCAATACCAGCGAAAGCACCTGAAAATATGAAAGCTGTATATATTAAGCGGTTCTGATTAAAGCCAGCATATCTTGCAGCAATGGGACTATAACCTGTAACCTTAAGTTGATAACCCAACATTGTTTTTGAAAAGATAAACCAAGAAGCAAATACTCCAATTAAAGTAAGTATGATCCCAAAATGAACTCTCAAACCACTAAAAAGAAGAGGCATTCTTCCAGAGTCTCCAAACTTACGAGTTTTAGGAAAGCTATATCCTTGAGGATCTTTCCAAGGTCCGACAACTAAATAATCTAAGATTAGTATTGCTATATATACCAACATTAAACTTGTTAATATCTCGTTAGTATTAAATCTAACTTTTAAAACAGCAGGAATCAATCCCCATAATGCTCCTCCTAAAGCACCTCCGAGTATCATAAGAGGTAATATCCAAAAACCTGAAGTATCATAAAATAATAATCCAATACCTCCTCCAAATACTGCGCCCATAGTTAATTGGCCTTCTGCTCCAATATTATATAAATTATTTTTAAAGCAGAAAGCTAAACCTACTCCAATTAACGCTAAGGGAGTAGCCTTTACAAGAAGCTCAGAAATTCCATAAGAATTAGAAATAGGTGAAATAAAAAAAGTATGCAAAGCAAAAAAAGGATCAAATCCCATCAAAGCAAATATTATTGATCCGGTTATAACAGTTAGAGCAACGGCAATCAAAGGTACAAGAAAATTCATAATAGCTGATGGATTACCTCTTGCTTTAAGCTCTGGAATAAAGTTAATCAATTGCCTGCCCTCCCATCAATAAACCAATTTCAGAAACTGAAATATTTTTTGTTTCATAACTTCTAGATAATTTTCCATTAAAAATTACTGAAATGCGATGAGATATTTCAAAGAGCTCATCTAAATCCTGAGAAATAACTATTATAGATGTTCCATTTTTAGCTAACTCAATTAGAGATTTTCTAATAGAATGTTCAGCGCCGGCATCTATACCCCAAGTAGGGTGAGAAATTATTAGTAATTTTGGGTTAGTTAATATCTCCCTACCTATAACGAATTTTTGTAAGTTACCGCCAGACAAACTAGAAGCTTTAGCATCTATTCCAGGCGTGACGACATTAAACTCATCAATAACTTTCTTTGCCTGAGCATCAATATTTCGATGATTAATCATACCTTTTGTAATAAAATTATTGTTAGGAAACTGACTAATTAAAATATTTTCACTTAAAGTTAATTCTGGAACTGCACTGTGGCCAAGCCTGTTCTCAGGAACAAAAGCGATTGACATATCTCTTCTTTTTTTTGGGTTATAATTTTTAATATCAATTGAATTGTAGTTCAATGAGCCACTAACTCCATCAACTCCCTCACCAGTTAAAAGATTCATCAATTCAGACTGACCATTGCCAGCCACACCTGCTATTCCAAAAATTTCCCCTTCCCTTACATCAAACGAAACTTGTTTTAGATCGGTATAAAACGGATCATTAAATTTTATAGATAGATTATCAGCTATTAAACTTTTTTTATCTTTAATATGTGAATAATCTGTTTTAATTTCACTTAATTTTTTACCTAACATTTTTGTTGCTAAACTCTCAGCAGTTTCATTTTCTAATTTACTTGACTCAATGACAGATCCATCTCTTAATATTGTCACTTCATCACATAAATTAATAACTTCTTCTAATTTATGTGTTATATATAAAATGGTTCTGCCTTCTTTTAATAAAGTATTTAAAGTTTTAAAAAGACTTTCTACTTCTTGAGGTGTCAAAACAGATGTTGGCTCATCCATTATCAATAACTCAGGATCTTGCAAAAGTATTCTAACGATTTCAACTCTTTGCTTTTGTCCTGCAGAAAGAGTATTAATTGGTGCTTCTAGATCAAGAGGTAATTCATACTTATCTGAAATTTCATTTACTTTTTTTTGCAAACTAGAAAAAGACATATCAGTATCAATTCCTAGAATTAAATTTTCTCTTACAGTTAGGGAATCAAAAAGAGAAAAATGCTGAAATACCATTCCAATTTTTTTTTGTCTTGCCTCAGAGGGTGAATGAACGTTGAGAACATTATCATTAAAATATATTTTACCCTCATCAGGCTTTAACAAACCATATAATATTTTTACAAATGTTGATTTTCCAGCTCCATTTTCTCCAAGCAGAGCATGAACGGTATTACGCTTGATATTAAAAGTAACGTTCTTATTAGCCTTTACCCTTGGAAAAGATTTTGAGATGTTATCTATTTTTAAAATTAAATTATCCATTAAAACTAAACTTTTCTTGATCAGTAAAATTATAAATATCTAAGTTATTATCAGCATGTTTTTTGTCAACAGTAATAAATTTAGCATCATTTATTGATATTAAAGGAAAGTGCCAAATATCTGCCTTAAAGTTTACACCATTACCGTTATCTATTTTGAAAATTTTTAAATTATTTAAATCTGGTTTTGGAGTTGCTGAGCATACGATAACAAAGAATGGGTCCTTACCTAGTGGTAAAAAAACTTGAGAACTAAAAGGGTGCTTTTCCAGCATATCAATCATTAGGGGGAATTTTCTTTTTTTTGCATCAAATAAATTTAGTCTTACCTTTTTATCTTCTCCCAATATTTCAATGTTAGCCAAGTCAAAATAACTTTTAGTAGTATTTGTATTTATATCTTCAGCCTTTTTTTCATATGGATTAATAAAATCTCCAAATTCATTAAAATTTATATTGGTTATTTTATCAATTATATATTTCATGTAATCTTTCCAAAAATTCTTAACCTTGAAACACCTCCGTCAGGAAAAATATTCAATTTAACATAATTAACTTTTTCTAAATTGTGATTTAATTCAGAGATTTTTAAATTATCATGAGGTTTAAGTTTTGTATTTGTAATTAATGTTTTCCATTTAACGCTATTTTTAATTAATTTTTTGACATCAGAATTTTCAGAAACAAATGAACCTTGTAGTGAAAAGGTAGCTGGATAGTTTCCTTTAAAATGATGTGTTTGTATAACTATATCATTAACTATACCTATGTTAGCTAATTTAATAATTACCCAATCAAAACCTTTACCTCTTCTTCTTTTTGTTTCCCATCCATTTCCCATATTAATTGATTTTCCAGGAGATATAATATTTTGAGCAACTCCAAAATGTTCATCACTACATGCAACAATCTTTGCTCCATTCAGTACGCTGGCTAAATCAATTTTTTTAGTACTAATTTTATGATGAACCTCTAAATCACCTAACAGTTTAAGTCTCGCAACACCACCGTCAGGAAAAATATTTAATCTTATAAAATTTACAATTCTGTTGTTTCTAACTTTAAATTTATGGGAAGAGTTAGGCTTAAGTTTTTTTTTATTTAAAAGATTTTGCCATTTAAATTCAGAATTTGTTGAAAAACAAACATCAATAGAAGCAAACTCAGGCTGATTACCATTAAAGAAGGCTGTATCAATTTCAACTTCAGATATTTTGCCTGGGATACCTAATTTAATAATTACATAATCATTGCCTTTATCTCTTTTTCTCCTAGTCTCCCATCCGTCCATCCACTTACCATGAGAGTCATAAACCCCATCTTTAAAAATAGGATTTTCATCTTTTATTAAACGTGAAGCCTTTCCAAAAAACTGATCACTAAATTCATTTATTTTTGAGCCAAGTATTGGGCTTACTAAATTAATATGATTTGTAATCTTAAATTTTTTCATCACTTATTATTTCATTAATTCTTAAGGTTGCTATTTTTTTTACTTGTATGAGGGATTTGTCAAGCTCTTGTTCAATATTATCTGATTTTAATCTGCTTATAAATTCGTCTAATATTTCTTTTTTTGTTTTTCCTCTAACAGCATATATAAATGGTATATTAAATTTTGATTTGAAATCATTGTTTAATCTTTTAAATTCATTAAACTCTTCATCGGTACATTCTGCCAACCCTGCCTTAGATTGTTCTTCTTGTGAAAAGCTTGTTAATCCCTCTTTAATTTTTAATTTATCTCCTAGATCTGGATGTGATTTAATAATATTTACTTTTATATCCTTATCCAAGGAATCAAATATATTTAGAAAATGATTTATTATCTCAGATTTTTTTTTGAAAGGTCTTTTTTTTTGGACTAGTTTTGTAATAAAATCTGAGTGTTCATAAATATTTTTAAATATTTCAAAGAAAACATTTTCATCTAAATTATTTACTTCATTTATATTCATTAAAAGTTTTCATACCAAAATTCAGCAATTTGTTTTCTCGAACAAATCCAAATATCATTAAATTGATCTAAATAATTTAAAAATTTTAAAAGCGATTGAAATCTACCTGGTCTCCCAATAATTCTACAATGTAAACCTATTGACATCATCTTCGAAGATCCTGATTTTTTTGACTCATTATATAATGTGTCAAAAGAATCTTTTAAATAATTATAAAAATCATCTCCCTTATTAAAGCCTTGAGCTGTTGCAAATCTCATATCATTATTATCCAATGTGTAAGGAATAATTAAATGTTTTTTTTTATTATAACGCTCAACCCAGTAAGGAATATCATCATCATAAGCATCACTATCGTATATAACTTCAGTATTTTTTAAAACTAAATCTCGTGTATTTGGACTAGTGCGACCTGTGTACCATCCAGATGGATAATAACCAAAAATATTTTTAATGGTTTGATAGCATTTAATAATATGTTCTTCTTCTATTTTAGGATCAATATGCTGATAATCTATCCAACGATAACCATGACTTGCCACTTCAAATTTTGCGTTTTTAATTGCATCACAAACCTCAGTATTTTTTTCAAGTGCAAGACCAACACCAAAAATAGTCAAAGGAAGATTTCTGTTTGTGAATTCATTAAATATTCTCCAAAAACCACTCCTAGAACCATATTCATATATTGACTCCATATTCACATGACGTTGACCAATTACAGGTTGAGCACCTATTATTTCAGATAAAAAAATCTCAGATTGCTCATCTCCATTTAAAACTGTGTTCTCTCCACCTTCTTCGTAATTCAATACAAATTGAACAGCTAATTTTGCATTATTATCCCATCTAAATATTGGAGGATTATTACCGTATCCTATAAAATTTCTAATTTCAGGCATTTAAAAAGCTAATTTAATATTTAATCAAATACTGTATAAATAAAAACACATTATGTCTAAAGGATATTTAACTACACATGTACTTGATACATATAATGGCAAACCAGGCTCTGGAATAAAAGGTAGTATTTATTTTTTTGAAGACTCAAATCCAAAAAAAATTGCAGATTTTATTTTAAATGCAGATGGTAGATGTGATCACCCAATTTTAGAAAATAATCAGTTTAAAATTGGAAAATATGAGATTAAATTTTATTGTGGAGAATATTTTAAAAAATTCACAAAACTTAGTGATAATCCATTTTTAGATGATGTTGTAATTAGATTTGGAATAAGTGACAACAATGAGCACTATCATGTCCCTCTTTTGATTTCACCTTGGAGTTATACAACGTATAGAGGTAGTTAATGCTTAGTTCTTCAATTGAATTCTTATTGAATAACGAGCTTATTACTATCAATGACGCAAATACAAACACAACTGTTTTAGAATATCTCAGAAACTATAAAAACTTAAAAGGCACAAAAGAAGGTTGTGCCTCAGGTGATTGTGGCGCTTGCACAGCTGTGATAGCTGAAATAAAAAATAATAAGTTAAAATATAAAAGTATTAATACCTGTATAACTTTATTGTACTCACTTCATTCAAAACAACTATTAACTGTTGAGTATATAGAGTCAAAATATTTACATCCTGTCCAACAAAGTATGATTGATAATGATGGTGCGCAATGTGGTTTTTGTACTCCTGGTTTTATAATGGCAATGTACGCAATGCACAAAAATAAAATTAGACCTACAGAATCTAATATAAATAGATACCTTTCAGGAAATTTATGCAGGTGTACAGGTTATAGACCAATAAAAGAGTCGTTAAAAAATTTAAAAAAATACAAAAATTTAGATTCTGATACATCAAAAGTATTTAAAAAATTAAAAAAAATTAAATTAAAAGATGTAGCCTTAAATAATGATGGGGCAAAATTTTATATTCATCAAAACTTAAAAAGTTTCAAAAAAGATTTTCTCAAAAGTAATAATCCTTCACTTTTAGTTGGGGGCACAGACATATCATTAGATATTACTAAAAAAAGAAGCAACTTAAACGAAATATTTTATCTTGGCCTAAACAAAAACTTAAACTACGTAAAAGTAAGAAGTAATAATATACACATTGGAGCAGCAACTCCTATCAATGATATTCTTGGAACTTTAAAGAAATACTATCCTACATTTTACGAGATGTTTGAACGCTATGGTTCAGAGCAAATTCGAAATGTTGCTTCTTTAGGGGGTAATATTGGAAGTGCCTCACCTATAGGTGATAGCTTACCTGTATTAATATCTCTTGATGCTATGTTGGTTTTGGATGGATTAAAAAGTCGAAAAATTGAAATGAGTAATTATTTTGTTGGTTATCGACAAACAAAATTGAGGAAAAATGAATTCATCAAAGAAATAATTATACCATTAAAAAGCAAAAATAATATTCATAAATGTTACAAAATTTCCAAGAGAATTGATGATGATATTAGTTCTGTTTTTATGGCTATTAATGCGGAAATAAAAAACAACACAATCAAATCTATTAAAATAGTTTGTGGTGGAATGGCGGCCACACCAAAAATTGCTAAATTAACTGAAAAATACCTTAAAAACAAAAAAATTACTTACGAAAATATAAGTAAAGCAAAATTAATTATTTCAAAAGAATTTTCACCACTAAGTGATGTAAGAGGATCAAAAAATTATCGTACAAAAATTGTTTCTAATCTTTTAGATAGATTTTGGAATGAATATAATAATAAAAAAGTTACAGTTTATGACTTCTAATACTTTTATAAAAAATGTTGAGCATGAAAGTGCTATAAAGCATGTAACTGGCAGAGCCATATATACGGATGATATTTCTGAACCTAGAAACCTTTTGCATGCTGCTATTGGTTTTAGCCCAGTAAGTAAAGGCATCATTGAAAGAATTGATTTTTCGGAAGTTTTAAATTCTGATGGAGTAGTAGATATAATAACTGATAGAGATATAGAAGGTCAAAATGATGTAGGCCCTATTTTTAAAGGTGATAAAATATTTACTTCAAAAAAAATAGAATATCACGGGCAACCAATATTTGCTGTTATCGCCTCATCAACAAAATTAGCGAGACAAGCATTACTAAAAGTAAAACTTAAAATAAAAAAGCAAACACCCATTATAACCATTGAAGATGCAATTAAGAAAAAAAGTTTTGTATTAAAATCAAAAACTATCAAAAGAGGTAAAAGCTCATCAGCTATCGCAAATTCAAAACATCGCTTGAGTGGAAAATTAGAATGCGGAGGTCAAGATCACTTTTATTTAGAAGGTCAAATAGCAATGACCATTCCTCAAGAAGATAATAATTTTTTGATATATTCCTCAACACAACATCCATCTGAAACGCAGCAAATTGTAGCAAAAGTACTAAATCAAAAATTTAATAGTATAAATGTTAAGGTAAGAAGAATTGGTGGTGGTTTTGGAGGAAAAGAAACTCAATCTTTTTTATTCGCAGCTATTAGCAGTATTGCTGCAAAAAAGTTAAATAGACCAGTTAAGCTTCGTATTGATAGAGATGACGATATGATAATGACCGGTAAGAGACATCCGTTTATATTTGAATATGAAGTTGGGTTTTCTGATAATGGAAGAATAAATGGACTAAAGATTTTAATGGCATCAAACTGTGGTATCTCAGCAGATTTATCAGGAGCGATAAATGATAGAGCAATTTATCATATAGACAATGCCTACTTTATTCCCAATCTAGACCTCACATCACATCGTTGTAAAACAAATACAGTATCTAGTACAGCTTTTAGAGGATTTGGTGGTCCGCAAGGCATGTTTTGTATTGAAAATATAATTGATCACATAGCTCATCATTTAAAAAAAGAGCCAGCTAATATTAGAGTTCAAAATTTTTATAAAAAAAACCATAACAATATTACTCACTATGGAATGAAAATTGAAGATAATATTATTGAAGAAATTTTTAATGATTTAAAGAAAAAATCTAATTATACTATGAGAAAAAAAGAAATTGAAAAATTTAATAGTTCAAATGAAATCTTAAAAAAAGGCATCTCTATCACTCCTGTTAAATTTGGAATATCATTCACCACTACTCATTTAAATCAAGCTGGAGCTTTAGTTCATATTTATACCGATGGTTCTATTCATTTAAATCATGGTGGGATAGAAATGGGTCAAGGACTTATGACTAAATTAGCCTTAGTTGCAGCTAATGAATTTGGCTTAGATATTAAAGATATAAAATTATCTTCAACAGATACTGAGAAAGTAGCAAACACATCTGCCAGCGCAGCCTCAGCTACAACAGATCTAAATGGAGGCGCAGTTCTTAATGCTATTTACAATATAAAATTAGAACTAGATGAATTTATCAAAAAAAACTACAAAACTAAAAAAATTACATACAAAAATGGTAAAATTATTTGTGATAATAAAATTTTACAATTTAAAGAAGTTATATCAAATGCTTATTTAAACAGAATAAAACTTTACTCTTCAGGTTTTTATAAAACTCCTAAAATAAATGTTAATGTTAAAGACTTATCTGGCAGACCATTTTTATATTTTGCATATGGAGCAGCTGTAAGTGAAGTAATAATTGACACATTAACAGGTGAAAATAAAGTTTTACAAGTTGACATAATTCATGATGTAGGAAAATCAATAAATCAAAGAATAGATATTGGTCAAATTGAAGGAGGTTTTGTTCAAGGTCTTGGCTGGTTAACAACTGAGGAAATCAGCTGGAATAAAGATGGTAATATTTTATCTCACAGCCCTTCAACTTATAAAATTCCAACAGCTGCAGAAATTCCAGAAAAATTTAATGTTGAGATATATAAAAAAGGTTTTAACATAGAAAAAGTTGTTAATAGGTCTAAAGCAGTTGGAGAACCTCCATTTATGTTAGCAATATCAGTTTTTTCAGCAATTAAAAATGCGGTAACAAACAAAAACCAGAATTCAAAAATTATTAATTTAATAGCCCCTGCCACACCTGAAAATATTTTGAAAAGCATAAATAATGAAATTTAAAAAATTACATAAAAATATCAATTTTAATTCTGCTTTAATAAAAGCTAAAGTGATTAATGCTCTAGGTTCAACACCAAATAAAATTGATGATTTTATGTTAATTGCAGAAAATGAAATTTTTGGAACTATTGGTGGAGGAACGTTAGAATTTCAAGTCATAAATGAATCAACAAAATTATTAATAAATAATAAAAAAGAAAATATTTTAAAAATACCTCTTGGACCTGGGATAGGTCAATGCTGTGGAGGATTTGTTGAGATAAAATTAACTAAACATTCAGATTTCCAGAACGCCATAAAAAATGAAGTATTTGATGAAAGCGATAAATTAGATTTGTATATATTTGGTGCAGGACATATCGGGCAATCTCTGATTACCAAAACAAAATTTTTAAATTTTAATACATTTTTAATTGACTCTAGAGAAAGCTTTTTAAAACAAAACAATTTGAGTCATATAAATTATTTACTTTCAACTAAACCTTGGGAAATAGTTAACCATTTAAATAAAAAATCTATGCATGTTATAGTAACACATAGTCATGATTTTGATTTTAAAATAGTAAATGAAATACTTAAAATTAATAATTTTAGTTACTTAGGACTTATTGGCTCTGATACTAAAAGAAATAAATTTTATAAAAGGCTAGAACAGTTAGGTCACAAAAAACAATTAATCAATCAACTGGAGTGTCCCATTGGCTCATCAATTGGCAAATCAAAAGATCCAGAAGAAATATCATTTTCTATTTTAGCAAGAATAATAGAATTCAAGAATTCATACATAGGAGATATAAAAAACACAGAAAAGCAAGTAAATGAATTCTAATTTTTTTATGCAAAAAGCAATAGAGCTATCTATTAAAAATATAAATAATAACGGTGGCCCATTTGGCTGTGTGATTGTAAAAAATAATAAAATAATTTCTGAAGGTGTAAATGGTGTTACGCAAAATAATGATCCTACTGCGCATGCAGAAATAGTAGCTATTAGAAATGCATGTGCAGAACTTAATACTTTTGATTTAAGCGGTTGTGAAATGTATACAAGTTGTGAGCCATGCCCTATGTGTTTAAGTGCAATTTATTGGTCTCATATTGATATAGTTTATTATGGTAACTCTAGAGAAAATGCCGCTGAAATAGAATTTGATGATAAATTTATTTACGATGAAATTAAAAAGGATATTAGTGCGAGAAAAATACCTCTTAAACGAATTCTTAAAGATGAGGCAATAAAAGCCTTTAATTTATGGACGCAAACTGAAAATAAAACAAAATATTGAAACAAATGAATTTTTTTTTAGAACTAATAGCCCCATTAGAAAATTACGATTTTTCAAACTTTTTGCACAATCTTGTTTTGGCACTTCCTGCATCTGTCTTAGCGGGAGTAATAATCTTCTTTCTGCTACTTGCATTTAAAAAACTTCAATCAAGAGAATACCGCTTATACATATCTATAGCTTTTATTTTAGTAATTGCTGTTACATCCAGTCTTTATAATATAGGTGTTAAAACAGGCACTCTGTTTGCTGTATATACTGAATGGCTCCATTTAATTGTACGGTGGACCCATATAATTTTTGGAGTTGCTTGGATAGGTACTTCTTTTTATTTCAACTGGCTAGATAGCAGACTAGAAAGAGATGATCCTGATTTTAAACACTTAGATGGATATTTGTGGTCAGTTCATTCTGGAGGCTTTTACAGAATTGAAAAATTAAAAGGACCTCCTGAAAAATTACCAAAAGTACTTCATTGGTTTAAGTGGGAAGCTTACGCAACTTGGATAAGTGGCTTTGTCTTATTGATATTAGTTTATTATTTTAATGCAAGTTCAATGATGTTAAAGAATGATGGCTTTACCTTAACTCCAGGTATTGCTATTTTAATTTCAATTTCATTACTTATAGGCTCTTGGTTTATTTATGATTTTATATGTAAAAATATAGAAGAAAATAAACAAGAATTACTAGTTACTATTGGATTTATACTTTTTGTATTTTTAAGTTATTTTTTAACTAAAATATATGGATCTAGAGCAGCATATATTCATGTGGGGGCAATAATAGGAACTATCATGGCCGCAAATGTTTTTAGAGTTATTATTCCAGCTCAAAAAAATTTAGTTTCTTCAGCTGAAACTAAGCAAAAACCAAATTTACAACTTTCAATAGATGCAAAAAATAGATCCATACATAATAATTATTTTACTCTTCCAGTTTTATTTATCATGATTAGTTCTCATTTTTCTTTCACTTATGGAGCAGTGAATAATTGGCTAATATTAGTAGTATTATCCTTAGCAGGAATTCTTACAAGGCATTATTTTAATTTACGTAATAAAAAACAATACAAAGTTTGGATACTTCCTTCGGCTGCCTTAATAATGTTTTTTTTAATGATATTTAGCAGTTTATCTATATTCGATAATGATAAAAAACAAATTTCAGCTTCTTTAGAACTTGTAAGTTTTAATGAAGTTCAAAATATCATAAAATATAGGTGTGGAACTTGTCATGCCAAAAACCCAACTTTTGAAGGTATAGAAGTAGCTCCAAAAGGAGTCATTTATGACTCAGCCAACGACATAATTAAAAATTTAAAATTAATTCAAGCCCAAGCTATAGACGCAGAAATTATGCCTCCGAATAATTTAACAGGTATAACAAATCAAGAAAGAGAAAAATTACGAATTTGGATTGAGCAAGGAGCCAATATTAATAACTAACAGGAATTGGATCAAGAGATCTCCAGAGATACCACGTAGCTATTGATGAATACGGGCTCCACTTCATCAGCAATCTTGATAAAAATTTATCATCTAGTGGTAAATCTTTTTTATAATGTTTACTTATAGCTTTAATAAACCCAAGATCCCCAGTCGGAAATATATTTGAACTTCCGTGCGTAAATATTAAAAACATATCAACTGTCCAATTACCAATACCTTTAATTTCAATTAATTTTTCCCTAATATATTGATCTTCCAATTTATATATTTCATTAGTAAATTTTTTATTTTCTAAAAAAAAATCTGCAATATTATTAATATATAAAATTTTTTGTTTTGAGAGACCGCACTTCTTGAAATCAGTTTTTTTAATATTTTTAATTGTTCTTGGCGTTATGTCTCTTTTAAGAGAAAATAATTTCATCTTCATAGAATTAGCAGCAGAAACTGATATTTGCTGGCCAATTATTGAATTTATAAGGGCATGAAAGATATTATCATTTAAAGGTAATGATTGATTAGGAAATTGATCAATAATTTTCTTCAAAACTTTATCTTTGTTTGATAAGTAAATAACTCCTTTGTTCCAATACTTAGGTTTCATAATATGAGTTATTATAATCAATTTAAAAGAATAATATCCTACTTAAATTTTGCATTTGGAATTTATTTGTGGGTTTTAATTATTTATGCTTTTCTTAGATGGACAGGATTAATAAAAAGAGTATTTATGCAAGAACATCTATTAGGGGAGTATCTATCCCTACCAATTAAATTTATTTTAAGTATCTTTTAATTATAAATAAATATGCTGACTTATTATTTCATTGCCACAATGGCTGCACTTTGTTGGGCGGTAGCATCTCTTATTTCAGCAGATGTTACTAGAACTATTGGAGGTTTAGCCTTCAATAGGCTCAGATTATTTTTTGTATCTATTATGTTAATCAGTTATACTTTTTACCTAGATACTTGGGATACAATTAATCAAGAATTTTTAATTACAATACTTTTATCTGGGATTATTGGAATCTTTCTTGGTGACACGTTGTTATTTGTTGCTCTTCAAAAAATTGGGCCCAGACGAAATAATATTTTATTTTCATTAGCAGCTCCGTTCACAGTAATTCTAAATATAGTTTTTTTAAATGAAATAATGTCACTTATTAATCTAATTGGATGTATAATTGTTTTCTTTGGAGTTGTAGTCGCTATTGCATATGGCAATAGTAAAGATAAAAATCATAGATGGGAAATTGTTGAAGGAAATTTATATATTGGTGTCATATTTGGTGTTGGGGCAGCATTGTGCCAAGCTATTGGATTAATCATGATGAAGCCAATTTTATCAATGGGTGCTGATCCTATTGCATCAGCATCATTAAGAACACTTATTTCATGTATTTTTTTAACTTTTACTTTCTTTATCAATTATGAAATTTTTAAAACTAGAACAAACCTCTCTTTTAAAATTGTGTTCCAATCTATTATCAGTGGTTTCTTAGGTATGGCTTTAGGTATGAGTCTTTTGCTTATAGCTCTTCAAAAGGCTGATGCTGGAATAGTTGCAACTCTCTCTTCTACAAGCCCTATAATGATATTGTTATTAATATGGCTGATTACAAAAAAACTACCGACCTATGGGGCATGGGTTGGAACAATACTTGCAATTATTGGTTCTGGATTAATTTTTATCTACTAATTTTAGACCAAGCTCTTCTAATCTTTCTTTATCAACTGGAGCTGGAGCATTCATCATTAAGTCCATTGCTTGCTGATTCATTGGAAATGCTATTACTTCCCTAATGTTTGGTTCATTAGCTAAAAGCATCACTATTCTATCTATTCCAGGAGCGCTGCCACCATGGGGAGGTGCCCCAAATTTCATTGCATTAAGCATTCCTGAAAATTTA
This sequence comes from uncultured Alphaproteobacteria bacterium, assembly GCA_902511405.1. GTDB lineage: Bacteria > Pseudomonadota > Alphaproteobacteria > HIMB59 > CACPNW01. Next base: position 2,283 of record CABXEZ010000015.1, on the reverse strand, counting down.
CTTTCTAATTCTTCTTTTTTATACCCAGCGATTTCAAAGGCTTTATACATTATATCAGGTCTATGATTTCTAATTGCACCTGAAGATAACTCAACTCCATTACAAACTATATCATATTGATAGGCTTTAATTTTTAGAGGATCTTTATTTAATAGTGATTCCATTTCACCTTGAGGCATGGAAAAAGGGTTATGACTAAATTCAATTTTATTTGTTTTTTCGTCTAGTTCATACATTGGAAAGTCAACTATCCAACAAAACTCATAAGAATTTTTATTCAATAAATTAAGATCTTGGCATATTTTTTCACGAACTTTACCCGAAAACAATTGAGCATCTTTTTGAAGATCACAAACAAAGAAAATTGATTGATTATTTTTAAGCTCTAATGAAGAAAGTCTATCAGTGTCTAAATTTTTGGCTATTGGTCCTTTGTGCTCATTGTCTACAAAACTAATATATCCAAGACCAGCTGCCCCCTCTTCTCTTGCCCAATTATTTAATTTATCAAAAAAACTTCTTGGTTTATTTGCTGTATCATTAACAATTATTCCTTTTACTCTGTAATTTTTTTCAATAAGATTACTAAAAATCTTAAAATCAGATTCCTTAAAAGTATCAGTGCAATCTTTTATTAATAATGGGTTTCTTAAATCTGGTTTATCAGTTCCATAAATTTCAAGAGAGTCTTCATAAGATATTCTTTTAAATGGATAGTTACTTACAGATACTTCTTCAACAGTATGATAATTTTTATTTTCATCAAAAATCTCATAAAGAACTGGTTCTATTGAATTAAAAATATCATCTTGAGTTACAAAACTCATTTCAAAATCCAATTGATAGAATTCTCCAGGCGATCTATCAGCCCTACTATCCTCATCTCTAAAACAGGGTGCAATTTGGAAATATTTGTCAAAACCCGCCATCATTAATAATTGCTTAAATTGTTGAGGAGCTTGGGGTAAAGCGTAGAATTGACCGTGATGGATTCTAGACGGCACCAAATAATCTCTTGCACCTTCAGGGGAAGTAGATGTTAAAATAGGCGTTTGAAACTCAATGAAACCCTTTGAAGTCATTTTTTCTCTAATTGATGAAATAATTTTACTTCTAAGAATAATATTATTATGAAGTTTATTTCTTCTCAAATCTAAAAATCTATTTTTTAATCTTACTTCTTCACCATATTCAATATCTGAGTTAACTGGAAGAGGTAGAATCTCTGAAGAAGAAAGTAAAATGAACGATTGAATTTGTATCTCAATTTCACCTGTTATGATACTTTTATTTATAGCTTCTGCAGATCTTTGTATTACTTGACCTTTAATAGTGATAACACTTTCATGGTTAAGGTTTGAAATTTCATCAAATGACTGGTGTTTAGCATCAACAACGCACTGTGTTATTCCATAATTATCTCTTAAATCGATAAATATTAAGTTACCATGATCTCTTATAGTATCAACCCAACCACTTAATGTAACTTCTTCATTTAAGTTAGTAATGTTTAACTCAGAGCAAAAATGTGTTCTATACTTATTCATTTTTTTGGGTGTTTATATTATTTCTTTAATTAATGGTATCGTTAATTGTCTTTTTTTTTCTAGAGACAACTTATCAAGCTTCTCAATAAAAATATTTATATCCAAATATGTTCTGTTTAGTCTTTTAAAAATAAAATCAAAAATTTCATTGTTCTTAATAATTATTTGCTTATCGGAAAATAATTTTACCATGATCATTTTGCACATTTCATCATCTGGTTCTTGAATCTCTAAATAAAAAAATTCTCTGAGTCTAGAGTAAAGATCAATAAATTTAAAATCATATGAATTTAAATTTACAGAAGAAACAAAATATATTTTTAAGTGATTTAATTTACAGTGATTTATTAAGTGAAAAAGATTTTCATCAGAAGATGAACCTAAAACATCATCTATGACAACGTTTTTTTTAGTTTTAATTATTTTAGAAAAATTCTTATTATACAAAATTGCATTGTTTTTTTCTTTCCAAAGATTTGCTAAATAAGATTTACCAGATTTTTTTGGCCCAAACAAAAAAATATTTTGATTAAATTTATCAACTATAGTAAAATCATATGCTTTTTGATTTGTTTGATTAACAAAATAATTTTCACGATCATTTAATGACGAAAACTGATATTTAAATATATGCTGATAATTCATAATAATTTTATATTGCATAAGTTATTATGAAAAAATAAATTTAATCTGTTAAGCTCAAGTGAATCTCTAAAATTTTCAATATCTCCAATAA
>CABXEZ010000014.1 GCA_902511405.1 uncultured Alphaproteobacteria bacterium | reverse complement strand
ATCAGAATATTCTTTTGGAGAGATAGAATATGCAAATATTAAAATAAAAAAAAATACCTTAGAATATTTTAAATTTTTAACTGATGATGGTTTCATTGATTATTTTAATCGACAAGGTAAAAATGTAAAAAAATCAATTCTTAAAACACCTTTAGACGGAGCAAGAATCTCATCAAGTTTTGGTATTAGAAAACACCCTATATCAGGATTTAATAAAATGCACAAAGGAGTAGATTTTGCAGCACCAATAGGTACTCCTGTATATGCTGGTGGAAATGGCATTATAGACATGGTTGGGGTAAATGGAGGTTATGGCAAATATATCAGGATAAGACATAATAATGAATACAAAACAGCTTATGCTCATCTTAGTTCATATAGAAAAGGAATGAGTAAAGGGGTTAGAGTAAACCAAGGAGATATAATTGGTTATGTTGGAAGTACAGGCAGATCAACAGGGCCACATTTGCATTATGAAATTATTTATCAAAATAAGCAAATAAATCCTCTAAAATTAAAATTACCTTCTGGCAAAATTTTAAAAGGTGATGAGCTAACAAGGTTTGAGAAAAACTACAAAATGATTTTAGCTAACCATTTAAACAATTTATTTGAATAACTATTTAGAACTTTTAGTTCTTTTCTTTTTAACTGGTTCGGAAATAAAAGCTATGGACTCTATAGAATCATCAGCAACATCATCGTCGTCTTTATTAGTTTCTGTCTCTTCTTCTGAATTTAATTTAATTTCTTTTTCATTTTCAACAATGTTGTTTTCAGAGCTTGCATCTTTTGGCTCAGATAAGTTATCTTGATCATCAAGATTTATACCTAATTCTTGCATTAAACGATAATAGTGGTCTGTAAATTGATAGTAATATTCTGCTTGAATTCTATCTCCTGCACTAAAAGTGTCTTTGGCTAATTTTAAATATTTATTATACTGTTGAGTAACATTACCTTTATTTCTACCTTTTGAAGAATAATTATTATTCCTTTTAAAGTTAGGTCTTCTATTTGTCTTATAGGTCATACGACCATTCTTCTTGGTATACATAAATAATTAACTAATTTAAGTGAAAACTCTAAAATTTAATCTAATTTTTAAATTATGATTTTCTTATTAATATGAGTTCTATAACTTTGAATATATTAAAATTCTATCTTTTTTTTGTAAATCTTGAGCTTTTTTATGAAAATTTAACTTAGAAAGTCTGAATATATCTATACAATCCCTAAATTGCCCTTCTCCAATCTCAAATATAAGGTATGAATTTACATTCATTATGTTGTTAATTTTCTTTGAAAAATCTCGATAAAAATATAGACCATCTTCACCTCCATCCAATGCAATTAAAGGTTCGTAATTTTTAATTTCATATGGTGTATTTTCTAGTTCTTTTTTTGTTAAATATGGAGGATTTGACACTATTAAATCAAATTTTTCATTAATGTTGTCAATAGTTGTGTGTTTTAATTTTATTTGATTGTTTAATTTTTTATTATTAATATTTGCATTTGCAACTTTAATTGCTTCTTCTGAAATATCTATAGCCATTATTTTAGCATTTATAAATTCTCTAGCTAGTGAAATTGCAAGAGCACCCGACCCAGTGCCAATATCTAATATTTTAATACTATAGTGTTTATTTTTAATTAATTTTGTACTCTCTTCAATTATTCCTTCAGTTTCTGGTCTAGGATCTAAAACAAATTCATTAACATAAAATTCATCTTTCCAAAAATTTTTTTTATTAATTATTTTTGAAATAGGTTCTTTAGAAAGCCTTCTATTTAAAACTTCATTAAATAAATTAATATTAATTTGATCCAAATCAAAATTACTTAAAATAATTTCATTTTTCGAGTAATTTGAGTAATTTAATAAAACCCTTAAATCAATCTCAGCATTTGGAATATTTTTTTCTTTTAATTTTTCTAGACTTGAATTTATTAAATCATTCATTGCCTAGTTCAGCTAATTTATTAGACTCTTCGTCAGTCATTAAAGGATTAATTAGATCATCTAAATTTCCCTCAAGAATTTCGGCAAGATTATATAAAGTTAGATTTATTCTATGATCAGAGACTCTTCCTTGAGGAAAATTATAAGTTCTGATTCTTTCAGAACGGTCTCCTGAGCCGACTTGACTTTTTCTTTCAAGAGACCTTTGTGTATTTTTTTCTTGAATCTCATTATCTAGAATTCTTGATCTTAAAATTTTTAATGCTTTGGCTTTATTTTTATGTTGAGATTTTTCATCTTGTTGAGAAACCACTATTCCTGAAGGTAAATGCGTAATCCTAACAGCGCTATCAGTTGTATTTACTGATTGTCCACCAGGTCCACTAGATCTAAATACATCTATTCTTAAATCTTTATCCTCTATATTAATATCTACCTCCTCAGCTTCTGGTAAAACAGCAACAGTGGCAGCAGATGTGTGCACTCTCCCACTACTTTCAGTACTTGGCACTCTTTGTACTCTGTGAACGCCTGACTCAAATTTTAATTTTGAGAAAACATTGTATCCTGAAATATTACATATAACTTCTTTTATTCCCTTGAGACCAGTCTCAGAAATAGATAAAATTTCAAATTTCCAATTATTTAAATCTGAAAATTTTTGATACATAGAAAATAAATCAGCTGCAAACAAAGATGCTTCATCACCTCCTGTTCCCGCTCTTATTTCTAAAATAGAGTTTTTTTTATCATTCTCGTCTTTGGGAATAAGAAGTTTCATCAATTCATTTTCAATAATGATTATTGATTTCTTTTTTTCTTTTAGTTCGGTTTCAGCTAATTCTTTAATCGATGGATCAGTATCATTAATTAATTTGGATAATTCACCAATTTCATCTTTATCACTTTTATATTTTTTTATAGTTTCAACAATTGGTGTTAATTCAGCATATTCTTTATTTAATTTTATTAATTTTTCAGTATCTAGGTTTGTTTGATTATTAAGATTATTCTCAATATCCTTGAATCTTGACTCTATATTATCAAACTGTTTATCAAAAATTATCATTTTAAATAATCTAAAATATTATCAATATTTACAATAACCTGTTTACCATTTGACAAATTTTTTAGAGAAAAATTATTGTTTGCTTTTTCATTTTCACCGACAATAATTAAATAATTTATTCTTTTTTCATTAGCGAAAGATAATGATTTTTTTAAATTATATTTATAGTTCCAATATACAGAAAAGTTATTTTTAATTAAAAAATCATATATTTTTATCGCGTGCAATTTGAAAGTAGGATCAAGGATTGCTAAGTGAATATTTTCTTGTTTTTTTGGGATACTTTTCATTAGAAGCATAATACGTTCTATTCCGCCAGCCCATCCAACACCAGGTAAATTCTTACCTCCTAATGTTTGTATAAGCCCATTATATCTTCCGCCACCAATAAGAGTATCTTGACTACCTAATTCATTAGATTTAAATTCAAAAACTGTGTGACAATAATAATCGAGACCGCGAACAAGATTTGGATCTTCAAAAATATTGATACCTAGACCTGTTAAGGATTTTTTTATTTCTTCATAATTATTTAAATCTGTTTTAGAAGTTAAATCAATAAGCTTTGGTGATTTTTTTATCAATACACTATCTTCAGGATTTTTCGAGTCAAGAATTCTAAGGGGATTAGTATTGATCTTATCTAAACTATCTTTTGATAAAAATTTTTGGTTATTATTGAAAAACTTAGATAATATTTTTTTATAATCACTTAAATTTTCTCTAGCTCCTAATGTATTAATATGTAAAGTAAATTTGCTATTTGGTATTAACTTTTTTAAGAGTGTGTTTGCTAAGCATATAATTTCGATATCAGCAAACAAATCATCAGAACCAAAATTTTCAAAATTAATTTGATTGAATTGTCTATATCGTCCTTTTTGAGGTCTTTCTCTTCTAAACATTTGTCCCGTTCCAAAAAATTTAGCTGGTAAATTATTTAAGAGACCATTAGATATCGCAGCTCTTATCATTGGAGTAGTGTATTCTGGCCTTAATGTGATCTCATCCTCATTTCGATCATTAAAGGTGTACATCTCTTTTAAAACAACATCACTTTGCTCACCTAGAGGTTTTTTAAATAATTCTGAACTTTCGAATATTGGAGTTATGAGTTCATTAAATCCAAATTGCTGAGAAATATTTTTGACTTCGGCAACAACTTTATTAAATTTATTTATTTCATCTCCAAATAAATCATGTGTTCCTCTTACTGGATTTATTTTCATTTTATTGCTTTAAACTCTTATCGCTAGCTTTTTTTCTAATTAATTCTTCTAAATATGGCGCCAAATCTTTTTCTTTTACAATGTGATCTTTTTTACCATCAATGTATATCATGTGAGTATTGTTTCCTCCACCTGTTATTCCGATGTTTGTCATATTTGCTTCTCCAGGACCATTAACCACACAACCAATAATTGATACAGTTAGTGGATGTATTATATCTTCTAGAGATTTTTCTAATTTTTTTTACTAAGTCAATAACTTGAAATTGTTGTCTGGCACATGAAGGACAAGATACAATTTTAACCCCTCTGTTTCTAACACCTAAACTTTTTAAAATTTCAAAACCTACTTTAACCTCCTCCTCAGGCTCATCTGATAAAGAAACTCTAATAGTATCACCAATTCCATTTAATAAAAGATTACCCATCCCAATTGATGATTTTATAGATCCTGTTCTTTTGCCTCCAGCTTCTGTGATACCTAAATGTAAAGGGTAATCGCATTCATTTGCAAGTAACTCATATGCTTTAATCGCCATAAATATATCTGAGGATTTGACACTTATTTTAAAATTATAGAAGTCATTATCTTCAAGAATTTTTATATTTTCTCTAGCACTTTCAACTAATGCCTCTGGATTAGGTTCAGAATATTTTTCTAATATTTTTCTATCAAGACTGCCAGCATTCACCCCAACTCTAATGGAGCAATTATTATCCTTAGCGGCCTTAATAACTTCTTTAACTCTCTCTTTTGATCCAATATTTCCTGGATTTATTCTTAAACAACTAGCTCCATTATTTGCTGCTTCAATTGCTCTTTTATAGTGAAAATGAATATCAGCAATTATCGGGACTTTACTGTGTTTTGTGATTTCTTTTAATGCTTCTGTTGATTCTTTATCAGGCACAGATACTCTGACTAAATCAACACCAGCGCTTACAGCTCTATTAATTTGTTTACTAGTAGAGTCTACGTCAGTTGTTAATGTATTCGTCATTGTTTGAACTGATATTGGATTATTCCCACCTACTAAAACGCTGCCTACATTTATTACACGCGTTTTTCTTCTACTTATTTTTTGATAAGGTCTTAACATACAGCTAATTATTAAAATTTTGATTTATAACTAGTGAGTCAACTACTTGTCCTTTTTTTCCAATCTTACCTTTTACTTTTTGATTTATTATCACTAGTATGTGACCAGCATTACCAGATGTAATGGAATAATTATTTAAAATATTATAAGAATATTCATCTCCTTCATTCATTAATTGGCTTAATATTATTTCATCGTTTTCATCTCTAAGTTGCACCCAAGTGTCATCCAAAAATTTTAAAGTTACAATGTAAGGCTTTTGAAATTCATTATCTGGAATAGAAGCAATTGCACTTGAGGAATTTGGAGAACTTTCAATTTCGGCAAAGTTTATTTCAGGATTTAATAAAGTATTTTTATTATCGATTAAATCATTTAAATTAGTTTCCTCAACTACCGCAATATATTTTTCTGGCAAGTCTGGAATTATTGCATATTCTCTTGATGGTTTTTCAACTTCGACAAATAAAAAATAAAAGGAACCAAATATTAATAACATCAGAGAAAAAGAGATTAGTTTATTAGAATAAAGAAACTTATATTCAAACTTTGGTTTTTCGATTTCAATATTTTTTTTCTCTAAAGGAAAATGCTGCGACTTGTATAACTCAATTATTTCATCATGATTGAGGTTTAGCAAAGAACAATAGGATCTTAAGTGACCTATAATAAAAACTCTATCAATGTCTTTTGGTAAATAATTATTTTCAAAATTAATTAGAGTTTCCTCAGAAATTTTTAAATCCTTAGAGACATTTGAAAGTGATATTTTTTTACCCTCTCTTGTTTTTTTTAAAATATCTCCAACAAATTCCATATGTAAATAATTATTTTATAAGTTATAAGCCTCATGAAGAGATTTAACAGCAATATTTGTGTGTTTTTCCTCAATTAAAACACTTATTTTAATTTCAGAAGTTGAGATAGCTAATATATTTATTTCATTTTTAGCAAGGGTTTTAAACATTTTTTCTGCTACTCCTGCTTGAGACATCATGCCCATTCCTATGACTGATATTTTAGCTACATTTTTATCAAGAGATAAGGATTTATAATTTAAGCTATTACGATTCTGTTCAATCACTGATTTAGTTAAATCAAAATCTTTTTGACTAATAGTAAAAGTTATATTTGCAGATATGCCATCTTGCGATATGTTTTGGACAATCATATCTACATTAATATTATTCTCAGTCATAAGACTAAATATCTTTGCTGAAATACCTGGTTTATCAAGAATACCTGAAATAGTTACTTTTGCTTCATTTTTGCTATAGCTAACTCCACTAACTATTTCTTTTTCTATTAATTCTTTTTCATCAACTATAAAAGTACCTGTTTCTTTTGTTAAAGAGGATAATACTTGAAGAGTTAAATTATTTTTCATGGCTAGCTCGACCGATCTAGTATGTAATACCTTCGATCCAGTTGATGCCATTTCAAGCATTTCTTCATATGACATTTTGGGAATTTTTTTAGCATTTAGATCAATATTCGGATCAGTTGTGTAAACACCATCAACATCTGTATAAATATCACATCTTTCAGCACCAACTGATGACGCAATAGCAACCGCCGTAGTATCTGATCCACCTCTACCAAGTGAAGTAATTTCTCCATCAAGACTTATTCCTTGAAAACCTGCTAATACAATTACATCATTCTTCTCAAAAAATTTTTCAATTCTTTTGTTATCAATATGTAATATTTTTGCTTTTTCATGATTATCATCTGTAATGATTGGAATTTGCCATCCTAAAAGAGGAATTGATTTTATATCTTTGTTTTTCAACTGCGCTGATAATAATCCTATAGTCACTTGTTCTCCAGATGTTAACACTAGATCACTCTCTAATGAATATTGAGATGCAAAATCATCTAGGAAAGACTGTAACTTATTTGTCTCTCCAGCCATTGCTGATAGGACAACTATAATCTTATTATTTTTGACTTCTTTGATTACAATATCTGCTATGTTTCTGATTTTTTCAGTTCCAGCAACAGATGTGCCACCAAATTTCATTACAATTGTATTCATTGATATGTAAATATTTAAATCTATTTGGGTATTATTGTTATTAGTGTAAAAAACAAGGTTTAACATGAAAAACGAAAAAAAAAATACTGAATTTGAGCATTTTTCTTCACTTGCCAATGACTGGTGGTCAAAAAATGGAAAATTTAAAATTCTTCACGATATACAACCAATTAGAATAAAATATATTTTAGAAGCTTTGAATAAAAAAAATTTAAATAACACAAAAATACTAGATATTGGGTGTGGTGGTGGCTTAGTTTCTGAAGGATTATCTAAAATTGGTGGAACTGTTACAGGAATAGATTTTATTAAAGAAAATATAAATGTTGCAAAAATACATGCAAAGAAAAATAATTTAAAAATAAATTATTTTGTAAAAGATTTTGAGAAAGAAAAAATAACTTCTAAGTATGATGTAATTATAGTTTTAGAAGTTTTAGAGCATTTAAATACCTGGGAAGAATTTGTAAGAAAAATAAAATTAAGCTTAAAAAAAAATGGAACATTAATAATATCCACAATAAATAGAAATTTAGTTTCTAAGTTTCTTACTTTGGACATAGGCGAAAACTTTTTAAAACTAATACCTCTCAACACTCATACTTTCTATAAGTTTATAAAACCAGAAGAATTAGAACAAGTTTTATCTTCTAATAATTTTGAAAATATTAAATTTAAAGGACTTACTTATGATGCATTAAAGCTAAGTTGGAAGCTAAGTGAAAATACTAAAATAAATTATTTTTGCAGTTGTAAGATAAACTAGTTATTTTTTTTATTAGATTGAAAAGGTAGTGGAGTAATGTTTATTTCTTCTTCAATTAATTCCTTTGTTTCTTCAATAGTTGCTTCCCCATAAATTGGTCTATCTTTAGTTTCTCCATATTTAATTTTTTTCGCTTCTTCAAAAAAATTATCTCCAACGTAGTCAAAATTTTTTTCAACAATTTTTCTGATTTTTTTAATATTACTAGCTAGCGTTTTTTTATTTTTAGCTGGTTTAGAATTACTTTTTTTTGATACGTTAGGGGCAACTAATGTTTTTGATACATTTGAGCTTTCACAATTAGGGCAATTGATAAGCTTACGTTTTTTTTGGCTATTAAATGACTTTGTATCATCAAACCAACCTTCAAAAGGATATTCACACTCTGAACATACTAGATTAAAAACTATCACAACTATAATATTATATCATTTTCTATTTTGTCAATATCTGCTCGTAGTCATTATTAGTAATTTCTATTAATAAAAGATTTTTACTATATTTTGCATTTAAAACAGTGTCTTTAGGAAGTGATAATCCTGTATTTTTATAGAGAACTAAACTCGTAAATTCTTTGTGATCTTTAAAAACATCAAAATTAGACAACTCATTAAGTGAAATAAATAGAGAGTCATTATCTATTTTTTTTTTACTTATAGACATGGAGTTAAGAAAATAACTTATTGTAATATTAATATGTCTAGAATCTTCTTTAATTTCATTTTGGTATTCATTTAATTTATCAAGAGGAAATTTTTGTTTATTTACCAATTCTAATAGCTTTTCTATAATGCCAGCTTTTAAGAGTTCAAGAAAATTTAGTCCCCGAACTTTGTCATTTATGGTTTTAATCTCACCAGCTATAATTTCTGATATATCTTTTGTAATTTTTTCCATGAATAGTTTATATGTTATTTAATGATAAATAAAAAATATCTTAAAAACTTAAGATGTAAAGAAATCAATAACAAAAATGACTTTATTTTTGACTTATATAATGAAAGAATTATGGATTCACTTGATGTCATTAACATAAAATTTAAAAAAATTTTAATCTTGGGAGATCAAGGAAGTGAAATTTATAAATATATTCATAAAAGATTTAAGGAAGCTCAGGTTACAGTTTATGATATTAAGACTAAATTTTCAAAATCAGATTTAGATATTATAAAAAAATCAAATATTGATATAGATTTTTGGCTTCCCCAAGAAAAAGAGTTTGATTTGATAATAAGTAATTTTTATTTAAATATTTGCGAAGATCTTAAAAAAATTTTGTCAAAGATTATGAAATCTTTGCTACCTAATGGTTTTTTTCTTGCAACATTACCCAGTCCAGAAAATTTTAGTTTTTTAAGATCAGCTATGATGAAAACTGACATGCAACTCTATGGAGGAACATATAATAGATTTAATCGCGCCCCAGAATTGCACACTATTATAGATCTGTTAAAAAAAAATAATTTTAAAATACCCTTAGTAGATTATGAGACAATTGATTTAACATATAAACGATTTAACAAATTACTTAATGATGTACGTTCAATGAATTTATCATATTACCAAAAAGACAAAAAAAATACTTTTGAAAAAAAATCATACTTCGCCAAATTAAAAGATAATTTTGAAAAAAAAAGTGATCATTTTAATCTAAAATCTAATTTTTATATAATTTCAGGATGGAAAGATCATTCATCTCTGCAAAAACCAATAAGGCCAGGACAAGCAAAAAATAAATTAGCAGACTTTTTATAAATTTTAAGATCTATAATCTGCATTAATCCTTATGTATTCGTTATTTAAATCATTCCCATAAACAACACGCGAAGTATTACCTAAACCAAGACTTACTTTTATTTCTATAATTTTGTTTTTCATATATTTGTCAACTTTAGACGTATTAATTTTTTTATTAGTTTTATTTCCCAAAAGAATATTGCCAAATTTTATCTTGATTTTTTCTTGATCAATTTTTTCTTGTGTTTTTCCTATAGCCATAATTACTCTTCCCCAGTTTGCGTCTTCTCCTGCAATTGCTGTTTTGACTAAAGGAGAATTTGCTATTGAGAAAGCTATATTTTTTGCTTGAATTTTATTTTTTGCCTCAGTTACATTAACTTTTATAAGTTTATTTATTCCTTCACCATCTTCTATAACTTTCATGGACAATTCTTTCATTACTTTATTAAGACAAGAAGATATTTTTTTGTAATTTTTTTTAACATTAATCTTTTTTAAAGGATTAGAAAATAGAACTAAAGTATCACTAGTAGAAGTATCACTATCAACTGTGATTGAGTTGAAAGTTTCCTCAAGATTTTCTGATAATAATTTTTTTAGTTTATCTTTTGCAATTTCACAGTCTATAAAAATATAAACCAACATAGTACCCATATTAGGGCTAATCATTCCAGATCCCTTAGCAAACCCATAAACTTTAATATTTTTATTATCTAAATTTACATTGTGTACAGCGGTTTTCACAAATGTATCTGTTGTACAAATAGATCTTGAGGCATCAATAAGATTTTTTTCATTAGAGCTAGATAATAGCTTTATTTTTTTACTAATTAAATTTGGGTTAATCTGCTCACCAATAACACCGGTTGAAGATACTAAAATTTCTTTTTCAGAACATTCTAAAAATTTAGCAAGATGACTCACATACATATTAATATTTTTTAAACCTTGCTTTCCAGTATGGGCATTAGCATTTCCTGAATTAACTATTAAGGCTCTACAACTACCTTTGTTATTTTTTTGATCCCAAATAATTGGAGCAGATGGCGTTGTTGTAAGAGAGTATTTACACGCTATTTTAACAGCTTGATCAAATACAATAATTAAAAGATCATCTTTTTTCTTTTTGAAACCTGAGTTAAAAGTAAATATTTTAAAACCGTTTGGTTTTAGATCTTTATAATGTTTGGGAGCAAATGGAGATCTGTTCTTTAAATATAGCCTGTCATTACTTTTAAGATCTAAATCCCTAGTAGCCTTCTTGAATTTCATATGATAACAGCCACATATCATAATATGCTTAATATTGTTAACAAATTATTTGGAGGTTTAGGTTCTAAAAATTTGAAAATATATGATAAAATTGTAAAAAAAATTAATGATTTTGAAACTGAAATATCAAAATTAAATGATCAAGATCTTAAAAATAAAACTCAATATTTTAAAAATCAATTCGATGAAAAACTAAAAACATTAGATGACATACTGCCTGAAGCGTTTGCAGTAGTTAGAGAAGCTTCAAAAAGGACATTAAAAATGAGACATTTTGATGTCCAGCTTATTGGAGGAATTGTTTTACACGAAGGTAAAATTGCTGAAATGAAAACAGGTGAAGGTAAAACTCTAGCAGCTACTCTTCCAGTATATTTGAATGTAATTGCAGGTAAATCAGTACACATAGTTACTGTAAATGATTACTTGGCCAAAAGAGATTCTGAATGGATGGGGCAAATTTATACTTTTCTTAATTTAAGTGTTGGTTGCGTTAACTCGCAAACACCTCATGAAAATAGACCTAGAGAATATGAAAAAGATGTTGTTTATGCTACTAACAATGAAATAGGTTTTGATTATTTAAGAGATAATCTAAAAGGTGATTATGAAAGTTTATGTTTTAAGAAAGATGCTTTTGCAATAGTTGATGAGGTTGATAGCATCCTTATTGATGAAGCAAGAACACCACTTGTTATCTCTGCAGAGTCAAATACTTCAGTAGAGTTATTCCCTCAAATTAATAAAATTATTAAACTTTTTAAAGACTCAGATTATGAAATTAATGAAGAAGGAAAAAGTGTACTTCTCACTAATGAAGGGATGGAGTTTGCTGAAAAGTTACTTTTAGAAAACAACCTTATAAAAGAAGGCACTCTTCAAGACTTAGATAATATGGCTTTGAACCATAATATCATTCAAGCTTTAAGAGCTCATAAATTATTCATTAGAGATAAAGATTACATATTAAAAGATAAACAAGTTGTAATTATCGATGATTTAAGTGGAAGACCTATGGAGGGAAGAAGATATGGAGATGGACTTCATCAGGCCATAGAGGCAAAAGAAGGGCTTGCGATTCAAAAAGAAAATCAAACAATAGCATCAGTGACTTATCAAAATTTTTTTAGATCTTACAGCAAACTTAGTGGAATGACAGGAACTGCACAAACAGAAGCAAATGAATTTGAAGGTATCTATAATCTTGCAGTTGTTTCAATTCCTCCTAACCTTAAAATAAATAGAGATGATCAAAATGATCAAATCTATATGACAAAAAAAGAAAAATATGATGCTGTAATAAATTTAGTTAAAGAACGTCATAATAAATTACAGCCAATATTAATTGGAACAACTTCTGTTGAAAATTCAGAATTGATTTCCAAAATGCTTAAAAGTAAAAATATCAATCATTCAATTTTAAATGCTAAACATCATGAAAAAGAAGCAGAAATAATTGAAAAATCTGGATTGCCTGGAAATGTAACAATCTCAACTAACATGGCAGGAAGAGGAACAGATATAAAATTAGGGAATGATGATGAAATTTTAAAAAAACAAGCAATAGATGCTGGAGGCTTGCTAGTAATTGGAACTGAAAGGCATGAAAGCAGAAGAATAGATAATCAATTGCGAGGAAGATCTGGTAGGCAGGGTGATATAGGTGAGAGTATATTTTTTCTATCTTTAGAAGATGATTTGATGAGAATCTTTGGGTCAAAAACTTTAGAGAATGTGCTTAGCAAATTAGGCTTAAAAGAAGGTGAAGCAATCACCCACTCTTTAATTACTAAATCATTAGAACGGGCTCAACAAAAAGTTGAAGCTAATAACTACGATATAAGAAAACAAATTCTTAAATTTGATGACATTTTAAATGATCAAAGAAAAATAATTTATCAAAATAGAAAAGAGATACTAACAACTAAAGATCAATCAAAAATTATTAATGAAATGATTGATGATTATGTTGATGAATTAATTACTCTCTGTATTCCTCCAAAAAAATATTCTCATGAGTGGGATTCTGAGTTACTTAAAAGTAGTTTGGAAGAAATTTTTAAAATAAACTTACCGATAAGTAATTGGTTTGAAGAAGATGGTGTCGATGAAGAAGAAATTCTAAAAAGGGTCAAAGATCAGGCTAATCAAAAACTAAAAGATAAAAAAAATAAATACTCAAAGGAACTTTTTGAATTCGCTGAAAAAAGAGTAATGCTTTTTCAGTTAGATAAAGATTGGCGTGAACATCTAGCTGCTATGGATATGTTAAGGGGTAGTGTTAATTTAAGGGCTATGGGAGGGAAAGATCCTTTTTTTGAATACAAAAATGAATCATTTAATTATTTTGATGAAATGTTGTCTAATCAAAATGAAAAAGTGTTAAAAACACTATTTGGTTTAGAGCTAATTAGTGAAAATAAAGAATCAATAAAAAATAATCAACCTAACAAAATTATAACAAAAAAAATTGGCAGAAATGATCCATGCCCTTGTGGATCAGGAAAAAAATATAAAGTTTGCCACGGATCTTAAATATCAGAAGTCATATTAAGAAATTTTTTATTTCTAGCTTGTTTTCTTTCTTCACCAGAAATTGACATAAGATTCTCTAAATTTTCTATCAAGTTTTTTTTTAAAATTACTGCTTGCTCAGTTGGATATCTATGAGCTCCACCTGGAGTCTCCTCAACAATAGAGTCAATTATTTTATTATTAAAACAGTCTTGAGCAGTTAGTTTGAGGTTTTCAGCAGCTTTAATAATGAAGTCACTACTTCTCCAAAGAATAGAAGCACAGCCTTCTGGAGATATAACAGAGTAGATGGAATGCTCCAACATCATAACTCTGTCAGCTGTTGCAAGAGCAATAGCTCCTCCAGATCCACCCTCTCCTATTACAACAGATATAATTGGAGAATTAATCTTCAAGGAAGTTTGTATAGATGAAGCGATTGATTCAGATTGACCTCTTTCCTCTGCTTCTTTACCTGGAAATGCACCGGCTGTATCAACAAAAGTTATAATAGGAAGATTAAATTTATCTGCAAGCAACATAAGCCTTTGAGCTTTCCTATAACCTTCTGGTTTTGCCATTCCAAAATTATGTTTTATTCTAGTATCCATTGAATTACCTTTTTCAGTTCCGATAATCATAACTGACTGATCTGAAATACTAGCTAGACATCCTAATATAGCATTATCATCAGAATATTTTTTATCACCATGTAAAAAAATTATATCCTCAAATATCATATTTATGTAATCTATCGAATGGGGCCTATCTGCATGTCTTGCAACTTGTACTTTTTCCCACGCTGTTAAGTTTGAGTACTTTTTTTTAATTATTAAATTTTTTTTTTCAGTTAATTGATTTTTTTTACTATTGAAATTAACATCATTGGTTTGAAGTTCATTAATTTTACTATCTAAAATTTCAATTTCACTCTCAAAATCTAAATATCTATTCATTAAAAAATTTTAAGTTCATTAAGTATTTCTAAAATAATTTTTTTCTTTAAGGAACCATTATCGTATAAATTCATAGCCTCAAGAGCAAGCTTGAGATGCTCAGGATGAAGCTCAGTCCAACTTTTATTATGAACAGAGATTAATGTTAGAAAAAATACTGATAAGTTATTATTTTCTCTTATATGTTTCTTAATATCATGTATTAAAAAGTATGAAGGCATAACTCTTTCATCAGAAATATTACTATAAGGGAAATTATTATTTGAAATATTTTCAATTTGAAGAAAATCAATTAAAACTCTAAGACTCTCTTTTGATGATTGAGTATTAACTTGGTCAAAGTTTAAGTTACTATCAGATAGATAATTTACTACAGTATCAAGATCATCATTTTGATTTAAATCTATAAGAAAATTTGCATGATATAGCATTTTATCTTGAGGATTACTTAATTCATAAAGGCTTAGCCATTTTTGAGCACCATCAAAGTTGTTATTAGCAATATTAGCAAAAGCAATTTCAATGGCCACTTCTGAAATTTCAGCTGTAGGCGTAAAAGTTTCGATAATTTTTTCAGTTATTGCATAAGCAATATTTTCTAAACCTGATTTTTTAGCAAAATCAAAATAATCTAAAACGACATTCAATCTTTCATCTGGAAATATTTGTATGTTAGACAATTGATAATAATACGCCATTATCAATTCATTATTTTTAATATTTGATATTGTTTTGGCAGGATCATCAAATTGTTTAGAATTAAAATCAACTGATTGATAAAGGGCAGATAAGCTGTCTATCGAAATTAAGCCATCTTCATAAGCTTTATGCGCAGCTTTTATTCTAACATCCATACTCGTAGATTCGCTTAAAATAACTGGTATAGACAAATTTAAAGGATCAATATCTATAAAATCTTTATCTAACGGCAACTCATTTATTCTTAGCATAGCGCTATATAAAAAAATAAGGTCATTGGATTGAATATTGGCTAATTGAACAAAGGAATTATTGTTTTCAATGAGAAGCATAAAATTAAATAGTTTTTGAAAATTTTCATCTATTTCTAATTCAGACTCTATAAGAACAGAATTTAAAAGTTTTGCCTCAGAAAAATTATTCTCAAGAGTTAGGCAAAAAATATCTGATTTTTGTAACAAGTTTTTTGGCAAATTAAATGATCGTTCTATGAGAAACGATCTTAATTCACATGCCTCTGATAATTTATAGGATGAATACAAATAATTTAATTTCACCAAGTAAAAAAACTCAAGGTATTGTTTGTCAATATTAGTATTCTCTAAGTTTATTTTTGTAATTAATTTATAAGCTTTTTCTATTTCTCCAATTTCATAAAGTTTTTTAATAACAAAATTCAATTTATCAACTGCTATATTTTCACTTTCAAAATCAAGATTTGAAAGTACATTTATGAATTCATGCTGTATTGCTTTTGATTTAATCTCCTTTAATATCTCTAAGTGTAGATTTATGACAGAGTTGTCTAAATCAAAAAATGTTTCATTTTCTATATATGAAATTTGTTCAGCGATATTATCTGGATTGGTATTTGAGCCCTCATCTACTTCTAAATTTAAACCGTCCTCAATAATCTTATCATTATCTTGTATATTTGTTGATTTATTTTCATCTAGTTGATTTTCATTATTTTCTTTTTCTAAAACTAGTTGATCTAGGCTTTTATTCTGATGAAGCTCTATAATCTGGACGTCATTAGCATTTACATTAAATGCAAAAAGAAGAAAGTTAATAAAAATTAATTTAAAATAGATCACTTTAATTCTAAATTGAAAGTTTCTACTATATTCTTACTGGGTGCAGGAATATCTACAAAAAACATTATAGCAAAAAAAACAAATAAAATTGCAAAAAAAGATATACTAATATAGAATGTTTTCATATTTAAATAAGCCTAATATAGGATTTAATTAATTTTTAAAATTGTTTCTGGAATTTAATTTTGTCAATAATAAGATAATTATAGGTTAATCTTCAATGCTTCTTAATATCAATAATAAAATTAATATAACTTTATGTGGAATGATGGGCTCAGGAAAGTCCTCTATAGGCAGAATATTAGCAAATAAATTAAATTATAATTTTATTGATGTTGACAAAATAATAGAAAAAGAAGCTAAAAAAACAATAAAAAAAATATTTCAGGAAGATGGTGAAGTGTATTTTAGAAATTTAGAGGAAAAAATAACAATAAAAACCCTAGAGAATAAAGAAGCTGTAGTTTCTTTAGGTGGTGGTGCAATTGTAAATAAAAATATAAGAAATTTTGTTGAAATGAATTCATACAATATATACTTAAAAGTTGATGTTGATACTTTAACAAAAAGATTAGAAAATTCCAGAGCCAGACCCCTGATCTATAAAAAAGATTTAAAAACAGAATTGATAAATCTAATAGATAAAAGAAAAAAATTTTATCAAAAAGCTGATCTAATTATACAAAATGAAAAAAATATAATTGAAACTACTGAAAATATTATAAAAAAAATAGTAAATTAAATGAATAAGAAAATAATTTTAAAAACAAAGAATCATACTTACTCAATAAATATTGAGCCAAATTCAATAGTTAGAAATTTAAAAAATATTATAACTAAAAATAATAAATTAGTTTTTCTTATCGATAAGAAGGTTTTTTATATATTTAAAAAATTAAAAAATTATAAAAATCAAAAATACCTTGTTATTAATTGTTCTGAAAAATTAAAAAGTTTTAACAATTATGCAAAAATTTCAGAAAAAATTCTAGATTTTAATATTGATAGAAGCACTAAAATAGTTGCAATAGGAGGAGGCACCCTTGGAGATTTATCTGGCTTTATAGCAAGTACGATTTTGAGGGGGGTAGATTTAATTTTATTTCCAACAACCCTTCTCTCTCAAGTAGATAGCTCAATTGGTGGTAAAAATGGAATAAATACAACAAGTGGGAAAAATCTTGTCGGAACTTTTTATCAACCTAAACTTGTTTTTATTGATCCAAAAATCCTTACGACATTATCTAAAAGAGAAATTTTATCAGGTTATGCTGAAATTATAAAACATGGAATAATTAATGATATAAAATTCTTTAATTGGTTAAATAAAAACTCTGAAAAAATTTTAACTTTAAATAATAAAACTTTATCTGAAGCAATTTATAAAAGTATAATTATAAAAAGAAAATATGTCTTAAAAGATGAAAAAGAAAATTTGAAAAATAATAATTCTAGAGCATTGCTAAATTTTGGACACACATTTGGTCATGCTTTGGAAAATTACTATAAGTATAATAAAAAACTAACGCATGGAGAGGCCATTAGTATAGGAATGATTATTGCAGCTATTTTATCTTATAAATTAGGTTATTTACCCATCGATCACTTAAATAAAATTAAAAATCACTTTAAGTTAAATGATTTACCGATGTCAGATAATCAAATGTTTAATGATAAAATTTTTAAAATCATAGAAAAAGATAAAAAAAATGATAATAAAAAAATTAATTTTGTTCTAATAAAAAAAATAGGATCAGCTTTTTTAAGCAATAATTTAAATTTAAATAAAATTAAAAAAACTCTTAAGTAAATGTCTTCAATAACTTTAATACTAATTATTTGTTTATTTATATTAATAGTTTTATCAGGTTTTCTATCAGGCTCAGAAACAGCATTAACAGCAACTTCTAAACCACGAATACTTTTAAAACTCAAAAAAGGCAATAAAAGAGCTAAATATGTTTTAAAAATTCCCAACAACCTCGATAATGTAATATCTTCACTTTTATTATCAAATAATTTAGTAAATATTTTAGCCTCATCTCTTGCAACAGCTGTTCTTTATGATTTATTTGGTGTTAGTGGAATTGTTTATGCAACTTTAATTATGACAATTTTAATTGTTATATTTGCAGAAATTTTACCAAAAACATATTCTTTAAGTAAACCTACTAGAACGTCCTTATTAATTGCTCCAATAATTTATTATTTGAGTAAAATTTTATACCCGATAATTTTTTTAATAAATTTAGTAGTTAAAAATATTTTTTTGCGTAATCAAAAAACTGATAACAAAATAAAAGATGAGCAATCTGAAGAAGAACTTCAGGGAGTTATAGATATGTATAAAACTTCAAGCCCTGACTCAGAACATGAAAAGGATATGCTCCAGAGTATACTTACTTTAAACGATACTACTGTTGAAGAGGTTTTTACTCATAGAAAAAATATTTATTCAATTGATGGATCACTTGATATTTCAGAAATTATAAAAAAAATTAATATGTCTAGATTTACTAGAATTCCTGTATGGAAAGAAAATCCAGAAAACATTATAGGTCTTTTAAATGTTAGAACTTTAAATGTAGATTTATCAAACAAAGAAAGTTCAAAAGAAATAATTTTTGAAAAAATATCTAAACCATGGTTTATTCCTGAAACTACAAACTTACTAGAACAGCTAGTTGCTTTTAAAAAAAGAAAAGAACACATTGCTTTTATAGTTGATGAATTTGGTGAATTGCTGGGGTTGATTACACTTGAGGATATTATTGAAGAAATAGTTGGCGAGATAGTAGATGAAATAGATTCTCCTGATGAAGAGTTTAAAAAAAATAACGAGGGTTTAATTTTAACAAATGGTGAAAAAAATCTAAGAGATTTATATAAATATTTTGATCATGATTTGCCTTCCAGTGAAGCCTCCACAATTTCAGGACACATATTAAACTTAGCAAAAAGAATTCCATTATATGGAGAGGCTGTGAAAGATGAATATTTTATTTATAAAATATTATCACATTCTAGAAAACAAATATCTAAAATAGAGATAACTCCAATTAGGTAATTTTTATTTGCAGCGCATGCAAACCTCGTTTAAATTCATCAGATAATAAAGTATTTATTTTTTTATGAATTTCTAATCTTTTTAAATCTAAATTAATTTTTTTTTTAAGTTCAATTATTATATGTGTTTCTTCTTTACCATCAAAGTTATTATGACCTTTATGAACTAATGAATCATCAGAAACTGAAACACTAAAATCATTAAAATTTTTTTCTATTATTTCTTTTATTCTTTTTGTACGATTCATAATTATGAACTATATATTAAATAATGAATAAATTTAAATTTGATATTCAAAAAAATAATTTATCTTGGGAAAAGACACATTATAAAAAATGTGATTCCCCCAAATGTAACGAAAAAGGAGAATACAGAGCTCCAAAATCAAGAGTTATGTTAAATGAATATTTTTATTTTTGTTTAGATCATATCAAGGAATATAACAAATCATGGGATTTTTATAAAGGAATGTCTGTTGAACAAATTGAAAATTCTATGAGAAGTGATACCTTTTGGGATAGACCTTCATGGCCTCTCAAAAATAGTTTTAAAAATATATTTGATGAATTTAATGAATATGTTGAGGATTTTATTAAAACTGATGATGATAAAATTAATGACACATACTTTAAGAACAAGCTACTTGACGAAAGTCTTACAATAGAGGAGGCTAAAGCCTTGAAAGAATTAGATCTTAAAATGCCAATATCCTTAGAAAAAATAAAGAAAAACTATAAAAAGTTAGTGAAAATCTTTCATCCTGATGTAAATGGAAATAATAAAGATGCAGAGGAAAAATTTAAACAGATAAACGAGTCTTACAAATTGTTATTAAAAAAATTTATGAAAAAAAATGATTAATAAACCTAGTAAATTGATTAATACATTAGAGGTCTTTGGAACTAAGTGTAATTTTGAGGTTTTGGGATTTGACCAGCCATCTGAGCATGTTCCTGAGATTGACACAACTTACCGCTTTGATCCAGAAACAACTAATGCAATACTTGCTGGTTTTGCAAATAATAGAAGAGTTCTTGTACAAGGATATCATGGAACAGGTAAGTCCACTCATATAGAACAAGTTGCGGCAAGATTAAATTGGCCATGTGTAAGGGTTAATCTTGACAGTCATATAAGTAGAATTGATCTAATTGGTAAAGATGCAATAGTCTTAAATGAAGGAAAACAGGTAACTGAATTCCAAGATGGTATTCTGCCATGGGCATATTCAAATCCTGTAGCATTAGTTTTTGATGAATACGATGCTGGAAGACCTGATGTTATGTTTGTTATACAACGTATTTTAGAAACTGAAGGCAAATTAACCTTACTTGATCAATCAAGGGTTATTAAGCCAAATAAGTATTTCAGATTATTTGCAACTGCTAATACCGTTGGTTTAGGAGATACTTCAGGACTTTATCATGGGACTCAACAAATAAATCAGGGACAAATGGATAGATGGAACATTGTCACAATTTTAAATTATTTGTCAAATACAGAAGAAGAAAAAATAATTGCTAATAAAATTAAGAAAATGAACAATAAAACTGGAAAAGAAATAATTAAATCAATGGTTGCTACAGCTGATTTAAGCAGAGCTGGTTTTATGAATGGTGATATTTCAACTGTCATGAGTCCTAGGACAGTTTTAACATGGGCTGAGAATTACTTGATGTTTAATGATGCTGAATATGCATTTAAACTCTCATTCCTTAATAGATGTGACGAACTTGAAAGACCTATCATCCAAGAATATTTTCAACGCTCATTTGGCATTGATATTTCAGATGCAAAGGTGGCTAATGTTAAAGAATGAGGAAATTTTAGAGCAATTTAAAAAATCTCTTACAGCAACAACTAAATCTATTAGTCAAAATAATCTTGTTGAAATAAATTTCACAAAAGAAAACTCATCGATAGAAGGTAATGTTATAAATCTGCCTGAACCAAATATTGAAAGTTTAAAAAAAAATTTAACTTATATAAGAGCTGAAGCAGATGCGCTTGCTTTAGAGTTTAGATTTCATTCTAAAGAAATACATAATAGTTTTATAGATGACAATGATATGGCAAATGAAATTTTAAATGCTGTTGAGCAGTCAAGAGTAGAGGCAAAAGGATCGATCTCTTTTAGAGGCATAAAATCAAATATTACTGAAAAACATTCACTAGATTTAAAAAAAAAATCTCTCAATGAAGAAAATAATGTTTCTGAAGCATTCAAATATGTCGCTTATGAACAATTTTTAGATATAGATTTAGGTAAAAATAATGAAAAAAATAGAAATATTATCAAACAAAAAATTGGAGATAATTATAAGACAGTTTTTAAAGACTTAAAAAAAAGTATAAATAATCAAGAAGCTTTTGGGTCAAAGATTAAAAAATACTTAGATGATTATGGTTTGTATGAACAAAACCAACACGCGAACAATTCAGATGAAATAAATCAAGATGATGATATAAATTCAGATGAAAATAAAAATAATGATGATAACAATCAAAAAAATGATCAACAAAACCAGAGTAAAATTGAAACAGATACCAATACAGTAGATTTACAACAGTCAGTCTCTATGGAAAAGAGTGATGAGATAGGAGAAGACTCTTCAGATGGAGAAATTGAATATTTTCCAAAGATAGAAACAAATAATAATTATGATGATTATACATCATTTACAAAAGAATTTGATGAAGTAATTAATGCTAATGAACTTTGTGATCAAAAGGAATTAGAAAAATTACGCTATAATTTAGATAAGCAAGTTTTTACATTCCTTCCCTTAATTACTAAAATAGCAAATAGACTTCAAAGAAAGCTCCTTGCTCAGCAAAATAGACATTGGGATTTTAATATGGAGGAAGGTTATTTAGATACTTCTAGATTATCCAGAATCATTGCTAACCCTCAAAATAAATTATCATATAAAAAAGAAAAAGAAGTTCAATTTAAAGACACTATTGTTTCCTTATTAATTGATAACTCAGGATCTATGAGGGGTCGCCCCATTACAGTAGCAGCATTATGTAGTGATATTTTAGCAAAAACACTTGAGAGATGTCAAATTAAAACAGAAATACTAGGTTTTACTACAAAAGCTTGGAAAGGTGGGGAATCTAGAGAAAAATGGATTAAAGAGAAAAAACCAAGCAAACCTGGGAGGTTAAATGATCTTCGACACATCGTATACAAATCTGCTGACTCTCCCTCTAGAAGGTCAAAACAAAATTTAGGCTTACTTTTAAGAGAAGGAATTTTAAAAGAAAATATTGATGGTGAAGCTCTAATGTGGGCAAATAGCAGGTTAAAAAATAGACAAGAAAAAAGAAAAATATTAATTGTCATAAGTGATGGAGCACCTGTTGATGACTCAACCTTATCTGTAAATCCAGGCAATTATCTTGAAAAAAATTTAAGAGAAGTAATATATCAAATTGAAAAAAATAAAGAAGTTGAACTAATAGCAATTGGAATAGGTCATGACGTTTCTAGATATTATTCAAAAGCTGTAACAATAATGGATGTAGATCAATTAGGAGAAGTTCTTCTTGAAGAACTATCTGAGATATTTCATATTAACTAAGCCATTCTTTTTCTGCGTCATCTAAATTATCATTATCTATTGCATTTCTAATATCGCACATTAATTTGTTCATATAAAAAATATTATGTGAAGTAACAAGCTGTAGACCTAATAATTCACCAGCTTTAAATAAGTGGTGAATATACGCTAGCGTGTAACTAGAACAAGTAGGGCAATTACAAGTTTCATCAATTGGTGATATTTGATTTGCATACTTTTTATTTTTTATATTTATTTTACCTACTTTACCTTTTGTAAGAGCCGAACCATGTCTTGCCAGTCTTGTAGGGCTAACACAATCAAAAGTATCAACTCCACTTTTAACTAAACTCCAAATATCTCTCGGATCACCAATACCTAAAAGATGAATTGGATGCTTATTACCTAATTTTGGTGCTGTAAAATTTACTACTCTATACATTTCTTGTTTTGAGGAACCTAAGCTGCCTCCAATGGCTATCCCAAATGTATCAATTTTGTTTATATTAAAATTGATACTTTCCTCTCTGAGATCATCATAGATACCCCCTTGAACAATACCATATAACTTTTGTTCTCCAGCAGATCCATATCCTGATTTATATAATATGTTCGATGCAAAACGATTATAGGACCTAGTTGCCCACCTATGACTTCTTTTCATAGAACTGTTTGTATAAGCTTTATCAACATGGAAAGGTGTGCACTCGTCAAAAACCAAAATTAAATCAGCCCCAAGATTTCTTTGTATTTCAATTGATTTTTCAGGAGATAATAATTTAAAT
>CABXEZ010000013.1 GCA_902511405.1 uncultured Alphaproteobacteria bacterium | reverse complement strand
TGTTGCTGGAAAAGAAGCTAAAGTTGATTACGATTGTGTAATTCCAGGTAATGTTAAATATGTAAGTTTAGGTGGAGATGTTTTTGTATTTCCAAAAAACTCAGATCCTAAAGTTAAAGACATTCAGTTAAAAATGGCTAGCATGATGGTTAATCCTACAGTTCAAGCTGATTTTAATAATGCTAAAGGATCACTTCCAATGAGATTGGACGTTGATACTTCTGCTGCAGACGCATGTATGCAAATGGGACTTGATTTAATCAAACAACCAGAAGCTATAATGCGTGAAAGTGATGATTGGAATTCTCCAGCATTTACAAATGCTTGGGATGATATTATTTCTGAATTCAGAAATGATCCAAATTACTCAGTAAGCGCTGCAATGGATGATCTTGAAGACGTCTTAACAAGTGGGTTATAAATAAAAATAATACCAAGGCAGGATATTTTCCTGCCTTGATCATTATTAAAAAAATTTACAAAATGAATTTTACTAAAAATATAGCTGCAAAAATTGCTTTGTTGCCAATGATTATCATTTCTCTGACAGTATTTGTTGGCTGTATAATATATTCATTTGTTTATTCTTTGACAGGATCAAAATTAATTCCAGCTTTAAACTATGTTGGATTTTCACAATATGAGAGATTGTTTAAGAGTAGAAAATGGGATGTGGCAGTAGAAAATATATTTATCTATGGTTTTGTTTTTACAATTAGTTGTCTTGTAATTGGTTTTTTATTAGCGGTATTGATAGATCAAAAGATAAGAGGAGAGAGTCTTTTTAGGACTATATTTTTATACCCATACGCTATGTCATTTGTTGTGACTGGTTTGGTTTGGAAATGGGTACTTAATCCAACATACGGTATTGAGCATTCAATGCATTTATGGGGCTTTACTTGGTTTGAATTAGATTGGTTGGTTAACAGAGATCTTGCAATTTATGCTGTATGTATTGCGGCTGTCTGGCAAGGGGCAGGGTTTGTTATGGTTTTGATGTTAGCTGGTTTGAGAGGTATTGATGAGGATATCTGGAAATCACTAAGTATTGAAGGTATCCCAAAATGGAAATCATATATTTTTGTTATACTGCCTATGATTAGACCAATGGTAATAACCTCCTTAGTTTTAATAGCAGCAGGTGTAGTAAAAGTTTATGATTTAATTTTAGCACTCACTTCAGGGGGGCCCGGTTATTCTACAACAACTCCAGCCATGTACGTAATGGAGAACTTTTTTAGCAGAGCAAATCTTGGCCAAGCTTTTGCTGCATCAATAATTATGTTTATTAGTGTCGTGTGCATTTTAGCTCCTTGGGCCTACTATGAATTTTATTTTAGAAATAAAGAGGCAAAAGTTTAATAATGATATCAAATAATATCGAAGCATCAGGTCCAAAACCAAAACACTTAACAATTGGAAGAATTGGTCTTTATTTTTTTATAATAACGTGTGCATTATTTTTTTTAATGCCTTTATATGTGATGATCATAACTTCTTTAAAGGACATGGATGAAATTAGATCAGGTAATCTTTTATATATACCACAAAAATTAAGTTATTATTCCTGGCCCAAAGCGTGGTCAGAGGCTTGTACAGGTTTTATATGTGAAGGGTTAAGACCTGGATTAATAAATTCTCTGAAAATAACTATTCCAAGTGTAATAGTGTCCGTAACATTGGGTGCAATTAATGGTTATGCTCTTGCTTTTTGGAGATTTAAGGGTGCTTATTTTTTCTTTGGTCTTTGTTTGTTTGGCGCATTCATACCATATCAAGTTATGGTGTATCCTTTATTAAAAATAGAAAGTGCGATTGGAATTTATTCATCACTACCAGGCATAATATTGGTCCATACTATCTTTGGTATGCCAATTTTAACTCTTATATTTAGAAATTTTTATTCAAGCTTACCAATAGATTTATTCAAAGCAGCAAGAATTGATGGAGGTAATTTTTTAAAAATTTTCTTTTATGTTATCATTCCTATGTCTGCTCCTATAACAATTGTAGCAGTAATCTTGCAAGTTACAGGAATTTGGAATGATTTTTTATTAGGTTTGGTTTTTGCAGGGAGAGATAACCAACCTATGACAGTTTTATTAAATAATATTGTCCAAGTAAAATTTGGAGTAGTTGAATATAATGTTGATATGGCAGCAACAATATTAACTTCAATACTTCCACTGGCAGTTTATTTATTATCAGGGAGATGGTTTGTAAGAGGTATAGCTGCAGGTGCAATAAAGGGGTGAGTATGAATAATAGTGTAGAAGTTAAAAAATTATCTTTTAATTATGGAAATGTAGAAATACTCAAAAATCTTGATTTAGATATTAAAGATGGTGAGTTTATGGTTTTGTTAGGGCCATCAGGTTGTGGTAAAACTACTTTATTAAACTGTATTGCAGGACTCTTGGATTTAGATGATGGTCAGATTATCATAGAAGGTGATAATGTAACTTGGAAAGAGCCTAAAGATAGGCATATCGGCATGGTTTTTCAATCTTA
Source organism: uncultured Alphaproteobacteria bacterium (assembly GCA_902511405.1). Taxonomy (GTDB): domain Bacteria; phylum Pseudomonadota; class Alphaproteobacteria; order HIMB59; genus CACPNW01. Next base: position 24,418 of record CABXEZ010000013.1, on the reverse strand, counting down.
TGCTCTTTACCCTAGTATGAGTGTTGAAAAGAATTTATCTTTTGGTCTTCGAATGTCCAATACTCCTAAAAATATTATTTCAGAAAAAATTGATAAAGCATCAGAATTGCTTCAAATTAAAGAACTTCTTCTTAGAAAACCTTCTCAATTATCTGGTGGACAAAGACAAAGAGTTGCAATTGGTAGAGCTTTAGTAAGAGATGCAAAAGTTTTTTTATTTGACGAGCCTCTTAGTAATTTAGATGCCAAACTTAGGGCCGAATTAAGATATGAGATAAAAAAATTACATAGAGATTTGGGTAACACAATGATTTATGTTACTCATGATCAAATCGAAGCAATGACTTTAGCTGATAGAATTGCTGTTATGAAAAATGGTGTAATACAACAACTTGATAGTCCTAAAGAAATATACAATAAACCTTCAAGCTTATTTGTTGCTGATTTTATAGGCTCACCTGGTATGAATTTCTTTAACGGAAAATTTGTATCTTCAGATAATTCATTTGCTCTTAATAATTCTTTAATAAATTTAAATAACTATCAATTTGAACATAAGCCATCAGATCAAACTGACATTGTTTTTGGAATTAGACCAGAAGATATTAGTGTAAGTGATTCTAAAGAAAGTATTGAATTTAAAATTGAATTGATTGAGCCGATGGGTGCAGACACATTAATATGGTTAAGTTTTGAAGATACTCCATTTTCTGTAAGACTTGAAGGTTCATCAGAATATAAATTAGGTGATGTAATAAATATTAAGTTTGATATAAAAAGATCCTCAATTTTTGATAAAAAAACAGAATTAAGACTTTAATTTTTAAATTAGGAGCATGTAAATGAATAAACAGGATATATCAGTTCAGTTATATACAACAAGAAAGTTTCAACCTTATCCTCCAATTCTCAATTTCATTAAAGAAGCTGGAGTTGTTAATTTAGAATTATTTGGCCTAGAATCAATGAATATTGATGAATTTAAAAATATGATGGAGTCAAATAATATTACTTCACTTTCTACTCATGTAGGTTTTGAGGCACTTCAAGATACAAAAAATATAATTGAGAGAGCTAAAAATTTAAACATTAAGCATGTTATTGTGCCAGCACCTCCAGCAAAAAAAGATGGTGATTTTAGTAATACATTTGAGATGACTGAAGAAGAGTGGACGGCCTTTGGTAAAGATTTGTCATCTTATGTAAATCAATTTGAAGGTGAGGGTTTAACACTTGGTTATCACAATCACTCTTATGAATTTATTGCTCTTCCTAGTGGAAAATTTCCAATAGAGTGTATGATGGATCAAAACGAAAAATTAAAATTTGAAATTGATTTAGGATGGGCAGTCGCTGGTGGAGCAGACCCTAAAAATTGGATAGAGAAATATTCTAATAAAATTATTGCTTGTCATCTTAAAGATTTTTATAGCAAAGAAAAAGATATGCTTGACCACGACAATCAGTCAGCGATTGGTGATGGATTTATTGATTGGAGTGATTTAATTTCTTCAATTAAAAAAACTAACTGTGAATTATTTGTCTTAGAGCATGATGACCCAAAAGACTATAAGGAATACATCTCAAGATCTATAGAGAACTTAAAGGATATATAAAATGCGCGTTGGTATAATTGGTTGTGGAAATATTTCAGAAACATATTTTGAATGTCAAAATCTATTTAATAATTTTACTATAGTTGCTTGCGCTGATATTAATATTGAAGCAGCTAAAAATAGTGCAGAGAAATATAATGTTAAAGCATTTAGTGTAGAAGATATTTTAGCTAATGAGGATATTGATGTAATAATTAATTTAACAATTCCCTCAGCTCATAAAGAAATTATAATGAAATCATTAAATGCAGGCAAACATTGTTTTAGTGAAAAACCACTAGCGATGAATTTTAATGAAGGATTAGAAATCTCTAAGTTAGCAAGTTCTAAAAATTTATATGTCGGTTGTGCCCCAGATACTTTTCTTGGTGCAGCTGGTCAAAAAGCCAGAAGTTTAATCGAAGATAAGAAAATCGGAGATGTTGTTTTAGGTACTTTTAATCTTATGTCACATGGGATGGAGCACTGGCATCCAAATCCTGATTTTTTTTTTAAACCTGGGGCTGGCCCAGTATTTGATGTTGGTGTGTATTATATTACTCAACTTGTAAATCTAATAGGTCCTATAAAATCAATTAGTTCGTTAAGTGGCACTGCCACTCCAGAACGTACTATTACAAGTGAACCAAGAAATGGAGAAAAAATAAAAGTTGAAACTCCAACAACATTAATGGGTACTCTTGAATTTCATAACAATGCTAAAATTCAGTTTTTTTGTTCTTGGGATGTATGGAAGCATAAACATTCAACAATAGAATTATATGGATTAGAGGGATCTATGATTGTACCCGATCCTAATTTCTTTAGTGGAGATATTTTAATTTCTCAGAAAGAAGAAGACTGGCAAGTTATAAATAATGATAAAATGTTATTAGGCATACCTAATAAAACGGATAATAATGGTGATAAAATCGCAAATTACAGAGGAATAGGTCTTTCAGATATGATTGATGCAATAAGCCATCAAAGACAATCCAGGTGCTCCCTTGATTTAGCCGTTCATGTATTAGAAGCTATGGAAGGTATTATTAAGTCATCTGACGAAAGAGTTATTTATAATATGAAAACCAAACCAAACCAGCCAGATTTTTTAGATGAAAGTGAGATAATTAAATTTAAAAAATAATTTAATTTATAATTTTTTGGTAACTGGATTCATTCTGAGAAAGTAACTTTTTATTAAATTCAGATAAGTTATAATCAACAGTTTTAAGCATTGAATTAAATTCAGATCTTTTTGTCACAACTAAAGAGATATCAGCAACTAAAAGATCTATTACAAAATATCTATCTTTTGATTTCTTTACCCTCCACGTCACCTGTATGGACCCTGTGTCAGAAAATATTTCCATATTAATTAAAGTGACTTTATTTTTTTCATCATAGCTAGAATTTGTTAACTGATATTCTTGATTTGAGTAACCTTGCATCATTGAAGAAATATTTAGCGCTAAATGTCTTTTAAAAAGTTTTATATATTCTTTTTTTACTTCTTTTGATGCGTCATTCCAGCTTTTACCTGCAACAAACTTTGCGATTCCAGTACCTGCAAAATTATTATTTATTGTATTTTCAACCATTAAAAATTTATTTTCATTTGGAAGATTATTATTTTGATATGCTGATATGATAATATCTATTTCTTTATTGAGCCAATCTTTAGCCTCATTAGCTTTAACACTAGAAGATATTAAGATTAGAAAGACAAATAAGATTTTGATCCGATGCATTATTCAAATTCGATACTTATAAGCGGCAGAGGAGTTAATACATCGTCATCAGTGTTCATAATAGCAGCCTTTCTATTTTGATAATATGAACTTCTAACGGCCGCGTAATAATCTACTGAATTATCTCTTAATGCATTGACTTCATCAATTATCTGAGAGCGTTGGTCAATTGCGTTTGCCGCTGTTTTAACAGGAATAGCCCAAGCTTGACCTTGCGACGCAGCATAAGCATTTACTGGGTCAGTCATCATTGTTAAAACCATTCCAGTTGTGTCTCTTACATTTGAAGGTCCAAACAGAGGTAATACAATATAAAATCCATCGCCAACTCCCCATGTCGCAAGAGTCTGACCAAAATCTTCTTCTTTTTGATCAAGACCAATATCATCAGCAACATCAATTAATCCAAAGATACCAACTGTTGAATTAACTAAGAACCTGCCTGTTGATTCTGCTGCATTTTTACCTTGGCCTTGCAGTAATTGATTTAAAGCAGCTAGTGGAAGTTTAAGGTTATTAATAAAATTACCAACCCCACTTTGTATTGGTGAAGGTAGTTTTTTATATCCTTTAGCAACTGGCTCAAGTACTATTCTGTCAGCTACATTATTAAAGCTAAATATAGCTCTATTAATACCTTCAAGTGGATCATAAATCTCATCTTCAAAAGTTGTTGTCTCAAAATCTGCAGAACTTGTTTTTACTTCATCTGAGGCAGCACCAAAAATACTAGTGCTTAAAACTAAAATTAAAAACGTTAGTAAAATATGTAACAATTTATTCATTTAAAATATTATCTTTATGTACTATCTATCTGTTTATATAGTTATATTATTAAATATTACATAACTTTTATAGCTAAAATGTGTCAGTAAATATGGATAATTACTTAGAATCTCTAAACGAATCGCAAAGAGAAGCTGTTGAAATTACTTCAGGGTCAACTTTGGTTCTTGCTGGCGCAGGAAGTGGCAAAACAAGAGTGCTTACTTATAAATTACTTCATTTACTCATAAAAAAAATATTAACACCTAATCAAATTTTAGCTGTTACTTTTACCAATAAAGCAGCAGCCGAAATGAAGTCAAGAGTGTCAGCCATGGTTAATTTTCCAATAGATAGAATGTGGTTAGGAACATTTCATTCCTTGTGTTTAAAGATTTTAAGAAAACATTACGATAAAATTAATTTAAAACAAAATTTTGTAATTATCGATACTGACGATCAATTAAAATTAATTAAAAAAATCTGTGATCAAGAAAAAATAGATACAAAAGATATATCTCCTAAGTTTTTTTCAAGTGCTATAGATAGCTTAAAGAATAAAGGTATTTTCGCTAATGAATTAAAAGCTAATAAATATAGAAATCATGATGATGAGCTTAGAAAAGTTTATAAAATATATCAAGAAGAGCTTTTAAGAATTAATTGCGTCGATTTTGGTGACTTAATACTTTTGTGTATTAAATTATTTAAAGAAAATGAATCTGTAAAAAAATATTATCAAAATCTGTTTCATTATATTTTAGTTGATGAATATCAGGATATAAACTTTATTCAACAAAAGTGGTTAGAATATTTATATAATGGCCATAAAAATATTTGTTGTGTGGGGGATGATGATCAATCTATATATTCTTGGAGGGGTGCTGATGTAACAAATTTATTAGAATTTAAAAAAAATTTTCAAACCCCTAAAATAATTAGGTTAGAACAAAATTATAGGTCAACTCAGAATATACTTGAGTGTGCTTCAGTGTTAATTGATAAAAATAAAAATAGATATGGTAAAAAACTATGGAGTGATAATGAAATTGGTGAAAAGATAAGTATAAATGGGTTTTGGGAAACAAAAGAAGAGGCAATTTATACAACTAATCAAATAGAAAATTTAGTTCAAAAAAAAGTTGATCTTTCAAATATTGCTATTTTGTTTAGAGTATCAGCACATTCAAGATCATTTGAAGAGCGGTTAATAGCTATAGGTCTACCTTATAAAATTATAGGAGGGCTGCGCTTCTATGAAAGAAAAGAGATAAAAGACATTATAGCTTACTTGAGGTTAGTTAATAACTTGGGAGATGACCTAGCTTTTGAGAGAGTGATTAATGTCCCAAAAAGAGGTATTGGCAAAACAACTATCGGTAAAATAAACCAAATAGCAAGATTAAACAATATTAGTATGTTTGATGCTTCCAGAAAATTTGCAGAGGAAAATCAAACTAAAATTAATATTGAAATTAATAATTTTATTTTAAATATTTTAAAATGGCAAAAGGTTAAAAAAAATTTTGATCATATTGAACTTACAAAAGCAATTCTCGAAGATTCAAAATATGTTGACCATCTTGAAAATGAAGCCAAAAATTCTAAAAATCCAGAAAATTTATCAAGAATCGATAACATAAATGAATTTATAGAAAGCTTAAAGGATTTTGAAAACTTAGAGGGTTTTTTAGAGCATGTTGGCTTAATAATGGAAAATATAAATAATACAGATACTCAAACAATTAGTTTAATGACGATGCACGGGGCCAAAGGTTTAGAATTTGATTATGTTTTTTTAGCTGGTTGGGAGGAGGGTGTCTTTCCAAGTCAGAGATCTTTAGATGAATTAGGGAATAAGGGCTTAGAAGAAGAGAGAAGGTTGGCGTATGTTGCAATTACAAGAGCACGAAAAAAAATTCAAATTTCATATGTTAATCAAAATAGATATTCTTTTGCTTCACATGATTTTAACAGCCCTTCAAGGTTTATTTCAGAATTACCTAAAGAATTTGTTGAAGTAAATGACTCTAAATTTATTAGAGATAATGATTTTTTAAATGATTTTATAGACATTAATACAGATGTTAAGGATGATTATTTAACACCAGGAAGAAAAAGATTATTAGAAAATAAGCAATCTCAAATAGATTGGGATATAAATCAAGACTCAAATTATGATCAAGATATTTCTTCTAACAATAATGTATTCCATAAAAAATATGGTAACGGAGTTATAATTAATGCAGAGAGTGATACAGCTGAAGTAAAATTTCAAAAATTTGGGATTAAAAAAGTATATATTAAATATTTATTACCTAAGATTTAATTTTTTTTAGAAAATCTTTTTCAGAAAATATTTTCAAATTTAATTCTCTTGCTTTTTTTTCTTTTGAGCCCGCTTTATCTCCAACAATAACATAATCAGTATTTTTAGTTACTGAGCTGAGTATTTTTGCTCCTACCTCTTTTGCCATGTGTTTTGCTTCATCTCGAGAAATAGAGTTTAATGTTCCTGTAAATATAATACTTTTATTATTAAAAAAATTTTTGGAATTTGAGACTATATTGTTTTTTATATCCAAAATTTTAGATAATTTTTTTATTAATGATAAATTTTGAGTATGTGAAAAATATTCAATAATTGAAGATACAGCTTTTGGACCTAGACCATCTATATTCGTAAGTACTGAAGTATTGTCTGATAATGAAACAAAATTTTCAATATTCTTAAATTCTTTGGCTAATATTTCAGCATTAATTTCTCCTATAAAACGAATACCAAGAGAATATATAAATTTATCCAAATTAATTGTCTTAGATTTATCTATTGAGGATATTAAATTCTTAAAAGATAAAGAGCCCCAACCTTCAAGATTTTCTATAATATTTTTATTTTTTTCTAATAAAAAAATATCTGCAATATTACTAATAATTTTTAAATCGTAAAATTGCTTAGCTTGCTTTTCTCCAAATCCATCAATGTTTAGAGCTTTCTTGCTAATAAAATGAATTATTTGAGAAATTTGTTGAGCGTAACATCCGTAAGTATTTGTACATCTTAGAACCGCCTCATTTTTTTCTTTATAAGTCTCTCCTCCACATACAGGGCATGCTTTAGGTGGCTCAATATTCTTACACTTATTAGTATTTTTTTTTGTTACTCTTAATACCTGAGGTATAACATCACCTGCTCTTTGAATTTCTACCAAGTCTCCAATTTGAATATTTTTTTTTTTGATTTCATCAAAATTATGTAGTGTTGCATTTGAAATAATTACACCACCTATATTTACACTTTCTAATCTAGCTACTGGAGTAATAGATCCAGTCCTTCCAACTTGAAAATCAATATCTTTAATCAATGTTTTTGCTTTTTCAGCGGAAAATTTTAAAGCTAATGACCATCTAGGATTTTTACCAACTATTCCTAATCTTTTTTGATTTGATAAACTATTTAATTTTACAACTAGTCCATCAATATCATAATCTAGACTACTTCTTTTGTTATCAACTTGTTTGTAAAACTGATAAACTAATTTTAAATTTGAAGTTTTAAGATTTAATTTATTTCTTACTATGCCAAATGTTTCTAAATTTTCATAAAATTTATCAAACTGAATAAAATCTTTTGATGACTTACCTATTCCGTGAGCTAAAAATTTTAGAGGTCTTGATCTACTAATATTATAGTCAAGTTGTCTCAAACTTCCTGCAGCAGCATTTCTTGGATTGGAAAATTTATTACTATTTTCAAGATTCTCGTTTATTTTTTGAAAATCAGATTTAGATAAAAAAATTTCACCTCTAATCTCGATTAATTCTGGATAGTTTCCTTTTAGACTCATAGGAATATTTTCTATATTTTGAATATTGTTAGTAACATTTTCTCCAATTTTCCCATCACCCCTTGTTGCTGCAGTTAACAAATATCCTTTTTTATAAGTTAAATTAAGAGATAAACCGTCAATTTTTGGCTCACAAATATATTCTAATTTCTGTTCGAGATTGATATTTAAAAATTTTTTTATTCTTTCATCAAATTCAATCAAATCTTTTTGATTAAAGCCATTTGCAAGTGAGTGCATAGGACTTAAATGTGATGATTTAACAAATTTATTTTGAATTCTTGCACCAACCTTACTTGATATGCTTTCAGTCAATTTTAATTTGGGATACTTTGATTCTAGTTCTAAATTTTCTCTAATTAACTTATCATATTCTGCATCATTTATTTTAGGCTTATCTTCGTTGTGATAATGGTGATTATGTTTATCAATTAATTTAGCTAATTCTTTTAAACGCTTAATTATTTTTTGACTTTCTCCTACGTGTTTGTTCATTAATTAAAAATTTTGCCAATGGATTTAGAAAATATTGTCTCATTGTTTTGATTTGTTAAATCATCATAAATTAATTTATACCATATAGATTCAGGATAATTATAACCCAATACTGCTGCATTTTTTTCAGACTGTTCTTTCATTCCTATCGATAAATATATTTCTGAGACTCTATATAGTGCTTCTGGTGCAAATTTTGTTTCTTGAAATGAATTTATAACAATCTTGTATCTATTAAGTGCCGCAGTGTATTTTTTTTCTTTTTGGTAAAATCTAGCAATTGACATATGTTTAGCTGCTATATTTGATTTAACTAAAATTTTCTTTTGGAAACTATCTTTAGCATATTTGCTATCTGGAAATCTTTGAATGACCTGCTCTAAATTTTCTAATGCTAAATCATTAAATTTTCCATCTAGGCCTTCATGAGAAATTTGCTCATAAAAACAAAGAGCTTTCATATAATAAACATAATCAATATTTTTTAATGATGGGTATTTATTTATTATTCTGCTGAATTGAAATATTGCAGTTTCATAATCCAGCAAGATATAATTAATAAATCCTAGCATTATTTGTGATTGAATTGCTTCATTGGATAAAGGGTAAATTCTTTCAATATTTTTAAATTTATCAGTAGCTAGTTCGTATTGTTGACTATCAAACATCAACATTGCCTGTGTAAATTGTATTTCAGGAGGGCTAAATTCATTTTGATTAGATAGTTCATTTTTGTTTGAGTTACCTGAGCAGTTTGCTAAATAAGCAAAGGTTAGAAATATAAAAACATATCTAATAATCATATAAAACCTCATATATATTGATTATAAGTAAATTTGAATGAAATTAATTCATAATTTTAAATCACCAAATTTTAATGATAGAAAATCAAATAATATAGAAATAATAGTAATTCATTATACTGCCTTAAGTTCTATATCAAACGCACTGAAGTATCTATGCTCTAAAAAAAACAAAGTCAGTTGCCATTATCTTATTTCTCAGGAAGGAGAAATTTACAGTTTAGTTTCAGAAAAGAAAAGAGCCTGGCATGCAGGTCAATCATACTGGAGGGGCAGTACTGATATTAATTCAATCTCTATTGGAATAGAGTTAGATTTTTCACCATCAGATATAAATAATAAATTTACATTAAAACTTAATTCTGCACTTATTTTTTTATTAACAAAACTTTTAAAAAAGTATCGAATTAGTAATGAAAATATATTGGGTCATTCAGATATTGCTCCATATAGAAAAATAGATCCTGGAAAATATTTTCCATGGCAAATACTAGAAAATAAAAATCTATCTTATAGACCCAAATTATTAAATAAATCAGAAATTAAAAATAGCATTAAAAAAGAATGGCTAAATAAGAAAAAACTTAATTCTATTAAGAAAAAAATATTATTTATGCTTAACTTTATCGGGTACGATACATCTCTAGCTCAAAAAAATAAAATTTATTTTGATAAACTTATTAACGCTTACTCTAGTCACTATAAAATATATAAAAATTACTATTATAATAAAAAAAAAATATTTGATGTTATTGAAGTTCATTTCTTAAACATAATCTTGACTAAAAATAAAAAATAACTAAAGCTTTAATTAGATGATGCGATGATCGCTTGAGTAATCAAGAGGAAAGTCCGGGCTCCTCTGGAAAAAAAACCAGGTAACACCTGGCAAGTGTGAGCTTAGGGAAAGTGCAACAGAAAATATACCGCCTACTGAAAAGATAGGTAAGGTTGAAATGGTGAGGTAAGAGCTTACCGCTTTGTTGGTAACAATAAAGGCAGTGCAAACCCTTTTTGGAGTAAGGCCAAATAGGAATAACAGTCAGTTTCCAGCTGAGTTATTCGGGTAGGCCGCTTGAGATAATTGGCAACAATTATCCTAGATTAATGATCATCATTTTACTTAGTAATTTACAGAACCCGGCTTATGCATCATCTGTAAAATATATAAGAACAAATTAGGAACATACTGTTTTTTTATAGTTATCCCATTGACGCCCATTATATCCCATGATAACCCATTAAATACCATGGAATTGTTTGTCTCTACTTTTGTTAATAAAATAGATAAAAAAGGGCGAGTATCTTTACCCTCTATATTCAGAAGTGCACTTCCAAAAAATCATAGTAACGAAATTATCCTTTTAAAATCTCTTCGAAAAAAAACCATTGAGGGTTTAAGCGTGCTGAGAGTTAATGAAATCGCTTCACGAATAAATAATTTAGATTTTTTTTCAGATGAACATGATGATTTTACGACGTCAATATTTTCTGAAATGATTCCAACAAATTTAGATAAAGAAGGTAGATTTTTATTACCGGAAAATTTGAAAAGTTTTGCATCAATAAAAGATGAAATAGCATTCATTGGTCAGGGATATTTCTTTCAAATTGTGAATCCAAAAACTGCTTTAGAACTTCAACAAAAATCAAGAGATCGTCTAAATCTTAATAAAAAAACTTTAAGTAGAATTTTGAGTGGAAAAGATGAATAACAACCATGTACCAGTAATGCTAAAAGAGGTGTTATCTTTTATTCCTAAGGATAAAAAAATTAACCTTATTGATGCAACGTTTGGTGGAGGAGGATACTCAAGAGCAATACTTAAAAATTTTAATATTAAAAATTTAATTGCTATTGATAGAGATCCAATATCAAAAATTTTTTACGAAGAATTAAAAAAAGATTTTGATAATATAGAACTTTTTAATCAAAAATTTAGTAAACTTGATGAACTATTGAAAAATCGTGAACACTTTATAGAAAAGTATGATGTTATTATATTCGATTTAGGTATAAGTTCAAATCAAATAGATAATCCAGAAAGAGGATTCTCTTTTCAAAAAGATGGTCCATTAGATATGAAAATGGGTTCTTCAAATTTAAATGCATTTGAAGTTATAAATTCATTTGATGAAAAAAAACTTGCAGATATTTTTTATGAATTTGGTGAGGAAAAATATTCAAGAAGAATAGCTAAAAATATTGTTATTAACAGAACAAAAAAATCTATAGAAAATACTTTAGAATTATCGGAAATTATTAAAAAATCAGTTCCGATTAAACAAAACTTTAAAAAATCTCATCCAGCAACAAAAACATTTCAAGCACTCAGAATCTTTATCAATGATGAATTAAATGAATTAAAAATAGCATTAGAAAAATCGGAAAATTTACTTTCAAAAAATGGTTTACTCATAATAGTTTCTTTCCAAAGTCTAGAAGATAGAATTGTGAAAGATTTTTTTAACCACAAAAGTGGTAAACGATGGCGTTCCTCCCGCCACCTCCCGGACTTAGCTGATCTTGGTCCTACAACCTTAAAGATAATCACCAAAAAACCTTTAAGACCAAAAGATTTTGAGATTCATGATAATCCAAGATCTAGATCAGCTAAGCTTCGGGTGGCACAAAAAATTTAAAAATGAAATACTCAAAGCAAATAGTATTTCTATTGTTAATAAACTTAATAGTGGTTTTTTTATCAATATTTAGTGGTAATTTAACAAGAAAGCTTGAAGTCACTAATCATCAGATAAAATTGAATATTGAAAAAGAAATAGAGCAACTTCAAGTTAATGAAATTGAGTTTTCTTTTCATAATAATTCAGATTACTTGAGAAAACTCCATAATATTTATTTTTCTGTTGATGAAACCTATCCTGAAAAAAATATTTTATCACTTTCTAATATATCAGATATTACTAAAGAGAGAATTTTTTTAGTTAATATAAAATAAAAAAAAGTGCCTATTAAAAAACCTTTTTTATTCGACTCTGATTCACTTAAAAATTTTCATAAAAGAATTTTTTTTTCAGTTTTAGTATTTTGTTTCTGTTTTACTTCTGCCTTTTGTAAAATAACTTATATATCTGTATCTAGTTATTTTGATGAACCTACTAAACTTATCACTAATCAAAATCTAAAAAGAGGAAATATTTATGACAGAAATGGTCTAATTTTAGCTGCCACAATAAATTCCAAATCTTTATATGCGCAAGCTAATTTAATTAATGATATTAGTATCTTATCAAAAAAATTAGAAAAAATTCTTAATATTAATGAAGCTATTATTAAAAATAAATTATCGAGTAAGAAAAAATTTATATATTTAAAAAGAAATATATCTCCATCAGAACATCAAAAAATTATTGACCTTGGTGAAATACACCTTAAATTTGAAAATCATAAAAAGCGTGTATACCCTTATAAAAATAATACCGCACATATAGTTGGTTTTGTTAATATTGATCAAAATGGACAATCAGGGATTGAAAGATTTTATGATAAAGATCTTTTATCTTCAAATGATATTCATTTATCAGTAGATATAAATCTGCAACAATCAATAAGAAGTAATCTAATTAAAACTGTAAAACATTATCAAGCAGAGTCTGGCTTAGCATTAGTATTAGATATTTCCACAGGAGAAGTTTTGTCTTCAGTAAGTTACCCAGATTTTAATCCTAATAATAAAAATTTTAATGATAATAATTTAATAAACCGTGTAATTCAGTCTAATTATGAAATGGGATCAACATTTAAACCATTAACTGCAGCTAATGGATTTGATTATAATGTAATTAATTCCGAGATGATTTTTGATGTTAAAAAAAGTGTTAAAGGTGTCAGAGATCATGATAGATATAAAGATGATGGCTTATATAACGTAGAAAGAATAGTTGTAGAGTCATCTAATATTGGGACTGCACAAATAGCATTAAAAATAGGAAAAGAATTTCAAAAAGATTTTTTGAATAAATTAGGTTTTTTCAATAAAATAGAAATTGAGTCTTTAGAAGCAGAAAAACCTCTGGCAAACCCCAATAATTGGGGATTACATGAGACCACTAGAATTGGCTTTGGTCATAGTTTTTCTATTACTCCTTTACATTTAGTAAGAGCGTATGCAACATTAGCAAATGAGGGATATCAAGTAAATCCTACTTATATTTTGAATAAAAATAAAATAACCCAAAAAAATATTTTATTAAAAAGAGAAACTTCTGATTATTTTCTAAATTTATTGCATGCCGTAATAACTAAGACTAAATTTACAGGTCCTAGAGTAAAAATTGATGGTTATATGATAGGTGGCAAAACGGGCACTTCGGAGTTGTTAAATCCAAATGGTGGTTATTATAAAGATAGGAATATGACATCTTTTATAGGGGTATTTCCAGCTAATAATCCACGCTATATTGTGTACACAGCAATTGAATATCCAAAAAAACCAAAAGATTCTAAACAAAGAATGACCGGTGCCGTTGTGAATGCACCTCTTGTAAAAAAAATAATCTTAGAAATGATTAAAATTTTAAATATTCCACCTTTTAAAAAAAATAACCTTCTTAAAGCCGACATAAAAAATATTTATGAATCAAACTATGCTTTTCTCTGATATTAAAAAAAAATTAGTTGATGCAAATATTTTCGGTAAGCTTAAGAAAAAGAAAATAAAAATTATCACTGATCATTCTGAAGAAGTAAACTCTAGTGCGCTTTTGGTAATTAATAATAATAGAAAATATAAAAAAGTTTATTTAAAAAAAGCAATTAATAAAGGGTTAGAAGCTATCATAACAAACAATTATTTTAAAAATATCAAAATTACACAGATAGTTGTTAAAGATCTTGATAAAGAAATTTTAAAATTACTTAATTCAAGGCAATCATTTAATCCAAAAAAATCAATTGCAATAACAGGGACTAATGGAAAAACTTCTGCAACTTGGTATTTGGCACAAATCTGTAAATATAATAAAATTCCTACAAAATTAACTGGTACTCTTGGTTTTTATAAAAATAATAAAAAATTAAAAAATACATTTTTAACAACTCCAAGTAATTTAGAATTATATCAATTTGCTAATTCTAATATAAAAAATAATGATATTTTTATATCTGAAGCATCTAGTCATGGACTACACCAAGGTAGATATAATAATTTAAACATTGACATTGCGGCAATTACAAACCTTTCACATGATCATTTTGACTATCATAAGACTTTTAGATCTTATGTTGAGAGTAAAATGTTATTATTCACTAAAGTGCTTAACAAAAATGGTACGGCAGTAGTTAATTCAAGATTAAAAAATTATAAATATTTTGTATCAAAAATTAAATCAAGAAATTTAAAATTAATAACATTTGGTGCAAAAGACGTGTATTTTACTCAAACAAAATTATTAACTTTAAATATTTTGGGTAAAAAATATTTTATTAAAGACTTAAAATTTAATAATATTCAAAAAGAAAATTTAGAATGTGCAATCGCTTGTGCATTAGCAATAAAAATTAAAATAAATAATATAATCAAAACTTTAGTTAAATTAAAATCAGCCCCAGGAAGATTTGAAGAAATAATTTATAAAAAAAAATCTTCAAAAATTATTATTGATTATGCTCATACACCAGACGCTATGGAAAATGTATTAAAATCATATACAAATAAATCTTTTAAACCTTCATTAGTATTTGGTTGTGGTGGTGAAAGAGATAAAAGTAAAAGAAAGAAAATGTCTGTCATTGCAAACAAATATGCCAAAAAAGTTTATTTAACAGATGATAATCCAAGAAATGAAAATGCTGATTTAATCAGAAAAACCCTAAAAAAATATTGCCAAAAAGCTAGAGAAATTTCTAATAGACGTTTAGCTATTCAAACTGCAATATTAGAAATGCATCAAAAAGATATCTTGATTATTGCAGGAAAAGGGCACGAAAAATATCAAATTATAAAGAATAAAAATTATTTATTTGATGATTTTAAAGTTGCAAAAGATTTTATAAAATAACTATGGAACTTAATGATAAAATAAAAAAATATATATTTAATAATTCAAATAGAATTAAAATAAATTCTAAAGATATAAAAAAAAATGATATTTTTTTAGCACTAAATGGTAAAAAATTTCATGGAAATAAGTTTCTAGTTGACGCTTTTAAATTTGGAGCAAAATATTGTATTACAGATAAAAAATATACAGAGACTAAAAAAAAAGAAAATATATTATTTGTAGAAAATATTTATTCTTATTTAAAAAATATTTCTTTTCAAAAAAGATCATTATTTAATGGAGAGGTTATCGGAATTACTGGAAGTGCAGGTAAAACTTCATTAAAAGAATACCTTAGTTTTTTTTTAAAGAAAAAATATAAAGTTTCAGCTTCTATAAAAAGTTACAATAACAATTTAGGTGTTATGATTTCAATTCTGAATATGAATATTAATGCGAATTTTGCTATTTTTGAAATTGGTACAAATAATTTTAATGAGATCAGAGATTTAACAAAGCTTGTAATGCCTTCACAAATATTTATCACAAATATTTTATCAACACATTTAGAAAATTTTAAAAATAAAAAAAATATAGCTATAGAAAAATCAGATATATTTAAAAAAAAATACAATCCAAATGCAAAGAGACTTTTTTTTCACATGAATTCTAAAGAAGAAAAGATAATTAATTCAATTGCAAAAAGAGAAAAATTAATAAATGTTATAAAAATAGGAAAAGTTGGTCTTGATGGTTATATAAATACTATTATTGATTATAATTCAAAACACAAAATAAGTTTAAAAATTTTAAATAAGAAATTTTTATTTATATTAGATAAATATGAAAATTACCAAATCAATAATCTAATATTTGTTTTAGCATTTTGTATTATAAATAAGATTAATACTAATTTTATTTTTCAAAAACAAATCAAATTCCCTAAAATTGATGGAAGGGGTGCCATCTATAAATTTAAAATAAATAGTATTAATATTCAACTCATTGATCAATCATACAATGCTAATCCCGAAACAATGTTACAAAGTATTAGAAATTTTTCGAAGATTAAAAATAAAAAATATCAAACAATACTAATTTTAGGTGAAATGAATGAATTAGGTTTAGATGAGCTAAAATATCATTATTTAATAATAAAAGAAATTACTCAACATATGTTTGATAACGTGATTTTGTCTGGCGACTTGTTCAAAAAAGCTCTAAAAAAGTATCCAAATTTTAAAAATAAATTTATTTATAAAAGCACCAGTAAAGGCATCATGTCCTATTTAGAAAAAAATCTCCATAAAAAAGCCATGATAATGACTAAATGTTCAAATGCAACTGAAGTAAATAAATTTGTCACGTTATTAAAATTAGAGAAAAAGGATAAAATTGTTTAAATTTTTAGCTCAAGAATACGTTAATCAATATAGCTTTTTAAATTTGTTTAATTTTATTACTTTTCGTGTTGGTGCTTCAATTTTAACATCATTGTTCTTTTCATTAATATTTGGGCAATTTATAATTAATAAGCTTTCAAAAATTCAACCTAACGGACAACCAATAAGAAATGATGGACCTCAAACCCATATAATTAAAAAGGCAGGAACTCCAACAATGGGTGGTGTTTTAATAATTTTAAGTGTTTTTTCTTCATCAGTTTTATGGTCGGATTTGTATAATAGTTTTGTATGGATAGGTTTGTTAGCGTTAATATCTTTTGGATTTATTGGATTAATTGATGATTACAACAAAATAAAATCAAATTCTAGCAATGGGCTAAAAGCCGTTACAAGAATTATTTTACAAATTTTTTTTTCATTAATCATTTCTTTAGTTATTTTGAAGATGCAAGATGATCAAATTGATACAACAATATCATTTCCTTTCTTTAAAAATCTAATAATAAATTTTGGGTATTTTTATTTATTGATTTCCTTATTTATCTTGGTGGGCTCTGCAAATGCCGTGAATTTAACAGATGGATTAGATGGTTTGGCAATCGTGCCAGTAATGATAGTTGCAATGACTTTTGCATTCATAGCATACGTTTCTGGAAATGTTGTTTTTGCAGAATATTTACTAATAAATTATATACCTGGTACTGGAGAGTTATCTGTTTTATGCGGTGCTTTAGTTGGATCGGCACTTGGTTTTTTATGGTTTAATGCTCCTCCAGCTAAAGTATTTATGGGTGATACTGGATCATTGGCACTAGGAGCAACTTTAGGATCTATTGCATTAATGGTAAAACATGAAATAGTTTTAGCAATTGCTGGCGGATTATTTGTTTTAGAGACATTGTCAGTTGTTATACAAGTTGTAAGTTTTAAATTGACAGGGAAAAGAGTTTTTAGAATGGCTCCACTGCATCATCATTATGAAAAAAAAGGTTGGTCAGAGCCAACCATTGTAATCAGGTTTTGGATTATAACTTTTGTTTTAGCACTTTTGAGCCTTGCTACATTAAAGATTAGATAATGTCAGATTATGTATATGGCTTAAATAAAAGTGGCTTGTCAGTAATTAAGCTTTTATATAATCAAAAAAAAATTTTTGATTGTTGGGATGATAATAAAAAAATAAGACATTTGGCAAATAAGCATATTGATAAATTAAATTTAAAAAAATTTAATCAAAAAAAAATTAACATATATAAAAATATATATCTAACGCCTGGAATACCTCTAAATGATAAAAGATTTAAAAATATATCTAACACAAAAATTAAAAGAGATTTAGATCTTTATTATGAAAGTTTAAGAGATGAAAAAATAATTGCAATTACAGGTACTAATGGAAAATCTACAACAACTAAACTAATTGGTGATATATTAAAAAAAAAATATAGAAAAACATTTGTAGGCGGCAACTTAGGCGAGCCTTTATGTAATTCAATTAAAAAAAGTTTTAAATACACCCATCATGTTGTTGAACTAAGCTCATTTCAACTTGAAACAATTAAAAAATTTAATCCAAATATTTCAATAATACTTAATTTATCAAAAGATCATTTAGATAGATATAAAAATATAAAAAATTATATATTAGCAAAAAAAAATATCTTAAACAATGGTGGTAAAAATATTAATTTGATCTCAATGGATGACGATTACTCAAATAGAATTTTCCTTGATAAAAAGATAAAAAATAAAATTTCTTTTTCAACTAAAAAAATAACAGCAGATATTTTTTATAATAAAGATTGTATAATTGATAATTATTTTCATAAAAATAAAAAAATTAAATTATTAAATCTTTCTTTAGATCTAATTAATTCATATAATTTACAAAATATTTTGGTATCTTATATTGTTTGTAAATATTTTAAGATACCAATAAAATATTTTAATGAAAGTATTAAAAACTTTAAAGGATTACCATATCGTTCATTAATTATACACAATTCAAAATCAAAATTAATAATTAATAATAGTAAAGCAACAAATATTAGCTCTTCTCTATCTACTTTAGAAAATAAAAAAAATATTTATTTAATTTTAGGAGGAGTTGCTAAAGAAGATGGCTTTAGTAAGTTTAAAAAATTTCGGAATAATATTGACCAAATATATATTTATGGAAAGTCCAGATTCAAAATAAAAAACCAAATTAATTTATCAAAAATTTCAATAATAAAAAAAAATTTACAAGAAGTAATAAATACACTTTGGAATGATATTTTAGGTAAAAATTATAAAGTAACAATAGTATTTGCACCCGCGTGCGCATCTTTTGATCAGTTTGAAAGTTTTGAAAAAAGAGGAGCTTATTTTAATCAATTAATTTTAAATAAATTAAAGAAATGAACATAAAGATTTTTTGGAATTCAATCGATAGGCTTAATTTTATTCTAATCTTTATTCTTGGATTATTAGGAGTTTTGTTATCCTTTACGGTTAATCAAAATTTTTTATTTATAAATCGACATACAGTGTTTTTTATTCTTGGAATGTTGATTATTTTATTTCTTTCACAACAAAATAATAAAAAAATAAGAAGAATAGCTTTATTTGGATTCATAAGTTTAATCATACTTTTGTTATCCCTGTATTTTTTTGAATATGAAGTAAAAGGCTCTAAAAGATGGTTAAGAATACTTAGTTTTTCTTTTCAACCATCGGAAGTAATTAAGCCTTTTTTTATAATACTGACATCTTGGGGAATTTCTCAGTCTATTAAAGGTAAAAAATATTTTTTATTAGTAACTTTTGTATCATTTTTAGCTCTAATCTTACTTGTATTATTACAACCTGATTTAGGTATGACAATTCTAATTTCTTCAACATTTTTTTGCCAGCTTTTTATTGCTGGACTGCCAATGATGTTAGTTCTGTATGGCTTAGCATTGATATTGTCTTTGTCTGTCTTATCTTATTTCTTATTAGACCATGTTCAAAGTAGAATAGACTCTTTTCTTGGTAATGCTGATACTTATCAAATAGATTTAAGTTTAAGGGCATTCAAATCTGGAGGTATATTTGGAAAGGGCCCAGGTCAAGGCGATCTTAAAGAAAAAATACCTGATGCAAATACTGATTTTATCTTTGCAGTTGCTGGAGAGGAGTTAGGTTTAATTTTTTGTTTAATTATTTTAATAATTATTTTATCTATCGTTATAAAAACTCTATTAAAAGTTTTAAAAGTTGATAATCCATATAAAATTATAGCTATTTCAGGACTGATATGTTCATTTGGTTTGCAAAGTTTAATAAATATTTTTAGCGCTTTAGGTATGATACCCACAAAAGGAATGACCCTGCCATTTGTTAGCTATGGAGGTTCATCAATGCTAGCTTCGAGTATATTATTTGGATTTCTGCTCTCGTTAACAAATATTAATAATGAAGAAGAATAAAATTTTAATAATTACTGGCGGAACAGGAGGGCATGTTATTCCAGCTATTAATTTTTTCAATTACATAAAAAATAATTCAAAAAATGTTTTTTTAGTAACTGATAATAGGGGGTATCAATATATTAGTAACACCGACAAGAAAAATATACTTAAGATTCATTCATCGCATTTAACCGGCAATATAAGTTTTAAATTATTAGGTTTAATAAAATTATTAATTGGATTTTTACAGTCTTTAATAATTTATATAAAAATACAACCAAAAACTATTATATCTTTTGGTAGTTATGCCTCTTTTGCACCTTTAATATGTTTTGTTTTTTTTAAGTTTTTTTTTAAAACTAAGCTGTATCTTCACGAACAAAATTCTTTAATTGGACAAACTAATAAATTATTTTCAAAGCAAGCAAATAAAATTTTTGTTAATTTTGATAAAGAATACCCAAACTTAAATAAGTATAAAAATAAAACATTTGTAGTTGGTTTGCCACAAAAGAAAATAAATGAAAATTTAAATTACAATCAAAGGGAAAATAAAAATAATATTAATTTTTTAATTTTTGCAGGTAGTCAAGGCTCTTTAGATATACTAAATTATTTTTCTAAAATAACTAATGAGATTAAAAAATTGCCTAATTCTAAAAAAATAAATTTTATTGTTCAATGCCCAAAGCAAATGCAAAATAAAATTAAAAATTTATTAACAAATAATAATTTTAATTTTGAAATTAAAACTTTTTTTAATAATTTTGAAGATATACTTTATAAAACTAACATAGCTTTGTGCAGATCTGGTGCAGGCACAATTAACGATTTGATAAATTATAAAATCCCTGCAATTATTTTACCTTTACCTTCATCAAAAAATAATCATCAATTTGAAAATGCGAAAATACTCTCCGAGATTGGTTGTGCCATCTTGGCAGACAAAGACTTAAAAGAACTAGATAAAATCCTTTTATTTATAAGAAATGTTATTGATGACAAAAACTTTAATAACAGTTTATTAGATAAATATAGTAAGATAAAAAGACACAACACTAATTTGTTGATGTGGGAACATATACATGATGATCAATAACCAAAAAATAAAAATATACTTTATTGGAATTGGCGGGATTGGCATGTCAGGGATAGCTGAACTGATGCATGAAATTGGTTATACTGTTTTAGGTAGTGATAAAGTAGAAAGTGAAAATGTTAAGCGATTAAAAAAAATTGGAATTAATGTTAAAGTAGGTCACGATAAGAAAAATTTAAGAAAAGTGAACGCTGTTGTTTTTTCTTCAGCCATTAGTCTAAAAAATCCTGAAATTCAAGAAGCCAAAAAAAAACATATCCCAATAGTAAGTCGAGCCGATATGTTGTCAGAGTTGATGAAAAATAAAAAATGTATTGCTATTGCAGGCTCACATGGAAAAACTACAACAACAAGCTTGGTTGGAAATATTTTAGAGTCAGGTAAATTAGATCCAACTATTGTAAATGGAGGTATTATAAATTCTTTATCAAAAAATAATAAATTTGGTAAAGGTAAATGGATGGTAGTTGAGGCAGATGAGAGTGACGGATCTTTTCTTAAGCTTCCTCACGAGATATCAATTATAACAAATTTAGATATTGAGCATCTTGATTATTACAAGACTCCAAAAAAATTATATTCTTCTTTTGAAAAATTTATCATGAATTTACCTTTTTATGGTACTTCTATTATAAATGAAGATGATAAAAACTTAAAAAAAATAATACAAAAAAATGATACAAGAAGAATAATCACTTTTTCTATAAAAAATGAAAAAAGTAATGTTTTTGTTGATAATATTTATTTTGATAAACAATATAGTCATTTCACATTAAATTTTAGTTTTTCAGATAAGAAATTGTCTAAATCTTACTCTTATAAGTTAAATGCAATTGGCTTACACAACATCTATAATGCAACTGCTAGTATTATTGCTGGTCATCTAGTTGGTGTAAAAAATTCTTTTATTAAGAATGCTCTTAAAAATTATATAGGTGTCAAAAGAAGATTTACTTATTTAGGCAAAGTAAATCTAGCAGATATCTATGATGATTATGCTCATCACCCAACCGAGATTGCCGCAACTTTATTGGGAGCAAAACAAATAAATAAAAATATCATAGTGGTGTTTCAACCACATAGATATTCTAGGACAAAAGTGTTGTTTAATGATTTTATAAAAACTCTTTCCAAAGTAAACAAATTATATTTATTGGATACTTATTCAGCAGGAGAGAAAGTTTTAAAAAATTATGATACAAAAAATATTTTTATGAAGTTAAAAAAGAAAAATAAAAAAGTAAAATATTCTTCAAATGAAAATTTAAATAGTATAATTTATAAAGAAACTAAAAAAAATAATATTATAATATTTATGGGTGCTGGATCAATAAGTAAAATCGCACATAATTTTATAAACATTAATGCATAGTTTAATAAATAAAATTCAATCCAAAATTAAAAGTAATATATTCTTAGATTACGATATGAGAAAATCTACCTGGTTTCGTGCAGGAGGTAATGCATTAGGTTATGTAATTGTTAACAGCATAACTGATTTAAAAACAATAATTAGTTATTCAGACCAAATTAAATATTATATTGTGGGCGTAGGTTCTAATTTAATGGTTCGAGATGGAGGTTTTAATGGCCTAATTATTAAATTAGGTAAAAATTTTAATAAAATTAAATTTAATAAGGATACATTAAGTGTTGGCGGAGGTGTACTTGATATAAATCTGGCGAAATTTGCCCAAAAAAACTTAATTAAAGATTTTGAATTTTTTTCAGGTATTCCAGGAACTATTGGTGGGGCAATAAAAATGAATGCTGGCTGTTATGGAAGTCAAACTGCAGATAATTTAAAAAGAATTTTAGTAATAAATGAGTTAGGAAAAATAAAATATTCAAGAAAAGATGAATTAGAACTTAAATATAGATCATCAAATTTAACTGATGAATTAATTGTGTTAAAAGCAGATTTTAGTTGTAAACATTCATCAGCTTCAGAAATAATAAAAAAAAAAAATTATATAAAATTAAAAAGAGAAACCTCTCAGCCGATTAAAGAAAAAACATCTGGAAGTACTTTTAAAAATCCACCTGGCGAATATGCTGCAGCTTTAATTGAAAAAGCAGGTTGTAAAGGTATGAAAAATGGAGATGCTTCAGTAAGTACTGTTCATTCCAACTTTATAATTAATAATGGAAACGCAACTGCTTTAGATATTGAAAATTTAGGCAAAAAAATAATTAAGCAAGTTCAGGAAAAATTTGGTATTACGCTTGATTGGGAAATTAAAATTATAGGTACATAATTTGACAAAAATTTTAATATTACAGGGTGGATTTAATGAGGAACACAAAGTTTCATTAAATACTTCTAAAGAGATAGTAAAAGTTTTTAAAAAATTAAAAATTAACTTTAAAACTCTTACTGTTAATCCGATTACATTTGAAGATGATATTCTAAAATATTCAAATGATTACGTTTGTTTTAATGCGTTGCATGGAACTTTTGGTGAGGATGGAAAAATTCAAAAAATTCTGAAAAAAAATAAGTTCAAAGTAACTCATTCAAATCAAAGCTCATCATCAAATTGTTTTAATAAAATCAAGTCGAAGGAAATGATTAGTAAGCAAAATATTTTAACACCAAAGTATGATTTTATCAAAATCAAAGATATTGATGAAAAATATTTAAGGGACATTAAAATTAAATTTGGAAATTTTATTCTAAAACCTGCAAGTAGTGGCTCAAGTAATGGCCTAGTTATAATTAAATCAAATAGAGACCTATTATCATTTTATATTAAACTTAAAAAATTTAAAAATAGTTTTAAAAAAAATGACATATTTTTGATAGAAGAATATATTTCTGGAAAAGAACTAACTGTTTCTGTAATCAAAAATCAATTAAACTATAAGCCTTTAGAAGTGACTGAAATAGTTTCTTTAAATAAAACGTATGATTATCAAGCGAAGTACACTAAAGGTTTCTCAAGGCATTTTATTCCAGCAAGAATAACTAAACAAAATCACAAACAATGTTTAGAGTTGTCTTTAAAAATTCATAAAATTTTTAAATGTAATACTCTTTCAAGAGTTGATTTTATACTTAGTAATAAAGAAAATAAAATATATTTTTTAGAAATAAATTCTCAGCCAGGTATGACAAAGATATCTTTACTGCCAGAGCAAGCAAAATTTAAAAAAATTAGTTTTGAATACATTGTTAAAGAATTAATTAATAACTCAAAATGAGTTCAAATATTAATA
>CABXEZ010000012.1 GCA_902511405.1 uncultured Alphaproteobacteria bacterium | reverse complement strand
TCCCTATACCAATAAATCGGCAAGATTTGGATCTGGAAAAAATGGAAATACTTGGAATCATGTTACTCAAATAGACGAGACTCCTATAGAAGTAATCATTAATTAATTTTTTATTTAATGAATAAAAATACTTTTGCTATTTTACTAATTTTTTTATCAATTTTTTTTGGCACTTCAATGGGAACCCTAATGAAGTTAGCTCAAAATGATTTAAATGTTTATACGGCTGGTTTTTTTCGTTTTTTCTTAGGTTTTTTATTGGTCTTTCCGTATATTTTAAAAACTAAATTCAGCGTTTATAATACTCCAAATTTTAAAATTCATTTAATAAGATCATGCTTAAATTTACCTGCAATGCTTTTAGGATTTGCAGCCTTAGCAATGATACCTTTTGAAAAAATCTCAGCTCTTCATTTTGTCGTTCCTTTTTTTGTTACAATATTAGCGGTAATATTCTTAAAAGAAAAAATAAAAATTTATAGAATTGGAGCATTAATTATTGGTTTTATAGGTATGCTTGTTATTTTAAGGCCAGGCATTATTGATATTTCTATTGGTATTCAAATGACTTTGCTATCATCATTTATTTGGGCTGTTGTTATCATAATTACCAAAAAATTAACGAAAGAAGATAGTTCAATTACAATATTGACATATCAGTATACTTTTATGACTTTTTTAAGTTTCTTTATAGTAATTTTCTTTTGGGAAACTCCCTCATTAATCAGCTTTACTTATATATTAATGGCAGCCATATCAGGATCAATTTTTCATCTTATAATTAATCATGTTTATAAGTTAGTTGATGTATCAATGACTCAACCTTTTTCATTTGCGGGTTTGATCTTAGCATCTTTTTATGGTTATTTTATTTTTGATGAAAAACCAGATTTTTATACTTGGGTAGGTGCTGTTATTATATTTTTGGGCGTTATTATTATTACTATTAGAGAAATTAAATTAAATAAAGATTTAGTGAGAAGTAAACTTAGCATTAACACTTAATTACATTTTATGATGAATGCTTTTGTTTATTCCACATTTCAGTATACAAACCATTCTAAAAGATTCGGATCGGCAATAAATGCAGATATGTGGAATTACAATACTCAAATAGATGAGACACAACTGAAATAATCATAAATTAATTTTTTATATGCTTAAATATCATATGTCGTTGCTTAAACGGCATATAGTAAATTTTATTAATAATATTAAAGTTTGTTAATTTTTTAAAACTATTCTTTTAATAATATGTCTAAAAATTTATTAGCAATTATATTAATACTAATTTCAATATTTGCTGGAAGCACAATGGGCGTATTGATTAAATTTGCTCAGAATGATGTAAGTATTTATATTGCTGCTTTTCTTCGTTTCTTAATTGGGTTTATATTTATTTTTCCATATATTTTAAAAACAAAATTTAAAGTTTATAAAACATCTAATATTTTATTACATGTAATAAGATCACTTTTAAATTACCCTGCGATGCTTTTAACTTTTTCAGCATTAATGTTAGTTCCATATGAAAAAATTTCTGCTTTAAATTTTTTAGTTCCTTTTTTTGTGACTATTTTGGCAGTATTGTTCTTAAAAGAGAATATTCGAATATATAGAATAAGCGCTTTAGTAATAGGATTTATAGGTATGCTAATTATTTTGCGTCCTGGAATTATGGATGTCTCATTAGGTATTCAAATGGTGTTAGTCGCCACTTTTTTTTGGTCAATAATTATTATATTAACTAAACAGCTCACTAACAAAGATAGCTCCATAACTATTCTTACGTATATGTATACATTTATGACTTTTTTAACTTTAATTACAGCTATTATTTTTTGGGAGACACCAACTACTAATAGTATTATTTATTTATCTTTGGCAGCTTTTGTAGGAACTATTTCTCATTTTTCTATTAATCATGCTTTTAAACTAGTAGATGTATCAATGACTCAGCCTTTTTCTTTTATTGGTTTAATAATAGCTTCTTTTTATGGGTATTTTTTATTTAATGAGTCTCCAGATATTTACACTTGGTTAGGTGCTATAGTCATATTTATTGGCATTATCATAATAACAATTCGAGAACTAAAATTAGATAAAGAATTAGTAAGAGCTAAAGTAAATATTAATTCTTAAATTAAGATACGTGTTTTTGTTTATTCCACATATCTGCATATAATCCATTTTGATCTAATAATTTTTGATGATTGCCATTTTCGACAATGTTGCCTTTATTGATTACAATTATATTATCTGCTTTAGATATAGTAGATAGTCGATGAGCAATTATAAGAGTAGTTTTATTTTTTGATATAGCTTCAAGATTTTTAATTATTTCTTTTTCAGTCGATGAGTCTAAAGCAGATGTTGCTTCATCAAAAAAATAAATAGATGGATTTTTCAAGATAGTTCTAGCAATTGCTACTCTTTGTTTTTCTCCACCAGATAATTTTAACCCTCTTTCACCTACAAGGGTATTATATTTACCAGGTATGCTTTCTATAAAATCATGAATACCCGCAATTTTAGAAGCATTTATAATTTCTTCTTTAGTTGCATTAGGTTCTCCATAACTAATGTTATAATAAATAGTGTCATTAAATAGAACAGTGTCTTGAGGGACAATACCTATAATTTTTCGCAAATCTAACTGCTTATAATTTTTTATATTTTTATTATTGATTAATATTTCTCCATTTAAAGGATCATAAAAACGAAATAATAATTTAGATATCGTTGATTTACCAGCACCAGTTGGACCAACAATAGCTAACGTTTTACCCCTCGATAATTTAAAAGATAAATTTTTAATAATAGATCTATCTGGATGATACCCAAATGAAATATTATTAAATATTATTTCAGAATTTTTATTTTCTAAATTAGTATTTCCCTTATCTTCAACGTTATTTTTCTCATTTAGTAAATTAAACATATTTTCCATATCAATAAGAGATTGTCTTATTTCCCTATATATTGTTCCAAGGAAGTTTAATGGTTGATAGAGTTGCAGCATATATGCGTTAATAACTACAAAACCCCCAACTGAAATAGAATTATTTTTTATACCAAATACTGAAAGAACAAGCATAATTGTTATCCCTGTCATAATGACCAGTGTTTGACTAACATTTAACAGCGATAAGGACATTCTGTTCTTATTAGCTGCATTTTCATATTTTGATAATGATTGATCAAGCCTATTAAATTCATGATCTTCGTTATTAAAATATTTTACAGTTTCAAAATTTAATAAACTATCTATCATTTTAGTACTTGCATCATTATCAGCTGCATTCATATCTTTTCTAAATTGTATCCTCCATTGAGTGATAGTGAATGTTAAAATTATATAAATACTAATCGTAACAAATGTTATTAACGCATATTCATAGCCGTATAGAGATAAGAGAATACCTATTACTAAAATAAGCTCTATAAAAGTTGGAACTACGTTGAATAAAACATAGCGTAGAAGGAAATCTATTCCCTTTGTTCCTCGGTCAATATAGCGGTTTAAACCACCAGTTTGACGTGAGAGGTGAAAATCTAAAGATAAAAAATGTAAATGTTTGAAAATTTTTAAACTTACTTTTCTTATTGCGTTTTGGCTTACTTTTGAAAATAATGCGTCTCTTATTTCGTTAAATGCAAATGAAGCAATTCTTACAAATCCATAAGAAATTATTATTGCTATAGGGACATATAATAATAAATTAATGCCACTACTCAAATCTGTTAGAGAATCTACTGCATCACCTAAAATTAGAGGTGTATACACACTAGCTATTTTAGCAAAAACCATGCTAAATAAAGCAAAGACCACTCTTATCTTAAGGTCTCTTCTGTTGTTAGGCCATAGAAATGGAAATAAAAGTTTAGATGTTTTAATTAAAACTGAATTTTTATACATTTAGGAGATTTAGTTAAGTATATGGTGATTAATTTAGAAAAACCAATAAGTATTAATTATTAACCATTAGAATTATTAGAAATTACTTAAAACGTAGTATTAGAATCTTGTATTTAACACATTTTGACTTTTTAATTGACTAATTCAATCAATATTAGAGATAACTGTGAAACAAATTAATAAAATAGTTCTTTTATTTTGTCCTGTATTTGTAATTAATATACCCCTCTTTGGTGTCACAATTTATTTTAATTGATTTTTTTAAAATACTTTCTAGTTTAAATATAAGTGATAAAATTATTTTTTTATTTTCTCCCTTTTTTAAGTTTATTTCTTCCAAGTATATGGGTTAATTATGTTCTAAGAAAAAATAACAATCCTCTTCCAGATATGCCTTTTACTGGTAAAGAGTTAGGTCTTAAGATACTCCAAGAAAACAAGTTGGAAAATGTTTTGATAGAGCCCATCAAGCAAATTGATCACTACAACCCACTTGAAAAAAAAGTTAATATAAGTGAAGACAAACTTTATAAAAAAAGCATTACAAGCATAGCAGTTGTTGCTCATGAAATAGGACATGCTATTCAAGATAAAGAAAATTACAAACCTTTATTGCTTCGTCAAAAATTAATTGAGAAAACAATTATTTTTCAAAGATTAGGTTCTTTTTTATTAATTATTGGGCTACCTTCAATATTTGCCATTACTAAAAGTCCATTTATTACGTTTTTAGCTGCAATTATAATAATGGGTTGTCTCTCAACTAATGTTCTCATTCATTTAATTACCCTCCCAGTTGAATTTGATGCAAGTTTCAAAAGAGCACTCCCAATATTACAAAAATATGTCCCAAAACAGAATATGAGACAATGTCGATCTGTTCTGAGAGCGGCAGCTTTCACTTATCTTGCACAATCAATAGTTAGTATATTTCGTTTAAAAGTAATTCTATTTTCATTTATCAATATTTTAAAATCAATTATTAGACGTTAATTTGAAAGAGAAATTTAAGGTTTCTATTATTTTATCTAGTCGACTAATTACTATAATAAAACATCATGTACATTACTTTCTCTAGCTCCTGCTTTTGAAATAAAGACGAACTTACAATTATTTTGCATTTTTTTTATTGTTTTATGACCCGTGTAACCCATAGATGATTTTAAACCGCCTACTAATTGATAAACTACATTTTTAGTCTTTCCTTTGTAAGGAACCATACCTTCAACACCTTCTGCAACAAGCTTTTCAGCATTTTTAGTTTCTTCTTGGGAATATCTATCAAAGGAACCTTTTTGCATTGCTCCAACAGAACCCATCCCTCTATAAGATTTATATTTTTTACCTTTAACCTTAATCATCTTACCAGGGGACTCATCTGTACCAGCCAATAACGATCCAATCATACATGCTGAAGCTCCACCTGCTATTGCCTTAGCAATATCCCCTGATGTCTTTATTCCTCCATCAGCAATTACAGGTATATTATATTTTTTTGCAACTTGATAAGTATCAATAATAGCAGATAGTTGAGGTATTCCTACACCAGTAACTATTCTTGTGGTGCATATAGATCCTGGACCAATACCGACTTTTATAACATCAACACCAGCCTTAATTAGATCTTTCGCTGCTTCTTTAGTAGCAATATTACCAACAACTAACGGTATTTTTTTAAGAATTTTTTTTGCCTTTTTAACAAAATCTATTGTTGTTTTTGTGTGAGCATGTGCAACATCAATAAAAATAATATCTACATTTGACTTAATAAGTTCTTGAAGACGAAGATATGCATTGTTTTCAACCCCAATAGCTGCGCCAACTGCAATCTCACCTTTTTTATTACATGTTGCTTGATTAAAAATTTTGCTATTAAATTTTTTATTGTGAACATTTATTACTTCTTTTGCCTGTTTCTCAATTGACATATTTCGGTGAATTACTCCTAATCCACCATTTAAAGCTAAGTTTATTGCCATTTTGCTCTCTGTTACAGTATCCATAGCAGCAGAAATAATAGGAATTTGCAATTTAATGTCACCAATAGACATTGAGGTAACAACATCTTTTGGTTTTATAGTCGAGTAACCAGGAGAAAGAAGAACATCATCAAATGTGATAGAATAATGAGAGTAAATTTTATAATCCATTTGTTTTGTATTGAAATAGTGTTGATTTGTAAAAAGCAAATTAAATTTCTCATATTTATAATTTTTTTAATAAAATTATAAGTAATTCATAATCTTAACTTATTTACACCACGTATTTGACAAATATTTTTATTATTAATTATTAAATTTTATAAAGGAAAAATAAATGTCATTATTAAAATTAAGATCAAAGACTGAGCCATTACACACAAACAAAAAAATTATTAATTATGATGAAAATATTTATGAGGAAATTAAAGAGCCTATTAAAACTACAAAAGAGAATAGCTCATTAATAATAGGTGAGGGGGCTACAATTAAAGGTGAGATAGTTGAAGAGAATGAAATTACTGTTCAAGGCAATGTAGATGGAGATATTCAGTGCAAAGATTTAATTATTGGTAAAACTGGTTCCATTAAAGGTAAAATTAAAGCAGATACTTTATATGTTGAAGGGAGTATTGAAGGAGAAATACATGTAAAAGAATTACTAAAGCTTATGTCATCAAGTTATGTTTCAGGAAAAATTGCTTATGGAAGCCTTCAAATAAATGAAGGGGGAAAATTAGTTGGGGAAATTGAGTTTAAAGATAAAAATATCATACAAGAAGAATTTAAAGAATGGAAAAGCTTATGATGATTTTAGACCTAATCTTAATTTTTTGTGTTGGTATGTATCTAGTCTTTAAAGTTTCTAGTTCATCTTAATTATATTTATAATCAGTTTTTCTTATATTAATATTCTCTAAATTGATGACTTTTAAGTTTATTAGTCAATTGAATAATATTTGTAAAATTTAATAATGGCAAGTGTGTAAAAAAATAATCTATTTATCAATTAAGTATTTACTGTTATTTAAATCTCTACAACCTATTATGTTGTGATTATAATAATCATCATTATTAAAATCTAAATACTCATTGCCTGATTCTTTATGCAAAATATCATTTGTATTATCAACTACATGAAAACCACTATCATCAAGATTGTTTCCGCATGCAGAGGGCGCACCTAAAGTATGAAGAATTTCATGAAGTATTGTGGCTTCAGCATCACCAAAAGTAAAATTACCAGGATCATTTAAATGATCATTTTGAGTACACGTAAATATGCGTTTATTATTTTTTAAAATAATATCATCACCAATGTATTTTTTAAATCTAGAAGCTGTAAAATAAATAGCAATTTTACCATCATAATTTGATTTTCCACAAACATTATAGTTTATATATTTCCTTCTTTCCCAACCCTCAAAAAAAATAATAAATTTTTTCAAATCAAAGTTATTAAATTTATGTTTATTGTTAAAAATAATATTTTTAATTTTATCTGAAACGTCTATTTTTTTTTCATTATCTTTAATTTTATTATCAAACCATCCCATGGTTTTGTTTACACGTATGAATGTGACATCAATTTTATTTTTATCGTTTTTATCAAATTGTATTTTCTGTACCTTAGATTTTTCCATAAACCATTTATTGATAGCGAGTATAGAAGACTCGATATTATAATTAATATCAAATTTTCTATCTTCCATTTCACAAGGTAGCATTAATATTGCATGAAATTGCATATTCACCAATTGATCATCTTTATCGTTAAATGATCTCCCTTCAATATTATCTTCTTTGTGAGTTATTAACTCAACATCATTTTCATCATTACATATTGTTGGTAATTCTTTTTTTGGAACAAGAAACTTCCAATCTTCATTTATAAATTGTAAGTAAATTACAAATATGCAGACAAAGCCAAAAAAACTTAGAACTGGTATTAGGAAATAACGATGCATATAATTGGTTAGTATAACTTACTATTACTATTAATATTTATTATAAAATAAGTGATTTATATTTTTTTTTGAACAAAATTAATTTATCTCTTATGTGAAAATCTAATCTATAAGCACTAAAAAGATCATTTTTATCTCTAGTGTCTAACTTTGTAATTTCTACATATTTTAAATCACTGTAGTCAACTTCGTCAGTGCTCTTAACAATTAAGGCAAGTTTTCTCTCATAATCGTGACTTCTGAATTCTTGTGGAATCACGTCTTCATAATTTTTTTTTTCACTTTTAACAATGTTTGTTATGTATTTTTTTATAAAACCTCTAAATTTCACATGGACTCATCTAGACTTTATTTAAACGTTGTAAATTATTATTTTTAGAAAAATTATTATTAAGAATTAACACTAATTTTCTAAAAGTCTTAAACTAAATTAACAAGAGGTACCTGTAATACAAATGCCTCCCGAGGGTTTTGTCATAATTTATTATGCAGGTGCCTATAAAAATTTATAAAAAAAATATTTGAATTAATAATTACCTCTAGTAATATAAATATGGCATTCATTAACTATTCTTACTAAGAATTGTTCATCACGTTACTGGATGCCATTTATACCCTTAATTAAGATTAATTACCGATAAAACTCAGTGTTATTCTTCTTTCTTTTGCCTGATATCGATGTTCAAATAAGTAAATACCCTGCCAAGTACCTAAAATCATTTTACCTTTACTGACAGGAATAGTTAGTGATGTTTGAGTTAACATATATTTTATGTGTGCCGGCATATCATCATCTCCCTCATACCCATGTTTGTATAAAGATGAGTTTTCTGGAACAAGTTTTAGAAAAAAACTATTGATATCTTCCAAGACATCTGGACTGGCGTTCTCCATAATGGTTAGTGACGCAGATGTATGTTGAATGAATAAATTTAAATGACCATTTTCTAAAATATGTTGAGTAACCCAATTACTTACATCGCTAGTTATTTCATACATACCTTTCCCTGAAACTTTAAATGATAGTGTTTCTAAAATATTTTTCATAATATTTTATTACTATATAATATGAAAAAAAAACTACAAAAGATTAAACATTTCAGAATTTATATTTAGTCACGTAGGGCTGTAAAAGTTCTTAACTTTATAATTTAAAATATTATAATTAGTATATGAAATATTTTCTTATCTGTGTATTTGTTTTATTATGCACATTCCCAACTTTTTCAAAATCTGTAAATATTATTGAAGATTCAGAAGTAATATTTAATCCATTTAAATGTAATGAATTACAAACTGAATACTTGAGAGTTAATGATGATAGCAACTGTGTAATAATTCAAAAACTAAGTAATGTATTTGAAATTAAATCAAATGACTTTGATAAAAATACCTGGCAAAATCCTCAAATTATTAGGTACCTTGACAATAAAGATGGTGGAAAAATAATAGCTCATTCTTGGAATAATGTTGTTCAATGGGGTAACGAGTCTGATAAACAACCTTTTTCTCACTTAGTAGTTTTAAATATAAATGATTTAGATAATCTTTTATCATCTAAATCAGAAATTCACTCAAATCATTTAACAATGCCCCTTTCACTCAGAAGAGTTGATGTTTTGGATACTAACAATGATGGAAATAAAGAAATAGTCTATTTGTCCAATAGGGAGGATGGAAGAAATAGAAACAGTAGCTGGAAGGATGTTAATTATATTTTTGATCTAACAACTAATACTTTGAACAAATTTGGCTCTTCTCAGTTTTCCCATGATTTAATGTATCTTGATTTTGACAAAGACGGATCTATTGAAATTTTGGATTATTATTATGGTGATAAAAAACCGCCAGCTATAGAGTTATGTGAGTTAAAAACTAATAAATGTAAAGTTGCTAAGAATGTAGGAAAATTTGTAGATATTGGTTTTAATCACTTATTTGCTTCAAAAAATGGCTCTATTATATTTGGTGGATGCCCGAATTTAGGTGATACAACTTTTTGTTGGGCTGAAGTTGAGTATAAAAAACGTAAACTAAAATTTAAAAAACTTGCAGATTATGAGTTTAAGAAAAAACCTAAAGATAAAGCTGACTTTTTAATTTGGACAGGTGATGTTCAAGATAAGCCTGGTTATTGGGTGGAAGGTTCTAAGAAAAAAGAATTTAAAATGGCCGATAGATCTTGGATGTCTACGTTTATAGATTTTAATGATGATGGTTTTACTGACACTATTGCAATCGAAAAAGAAGTTAGTTGTAAAAGAAAAAATGTGGAAAAACCTTTTAGTAGAAGTGGTGGTGATTGCAAAGATGAGGAATTTATGTACATTTTTAAAAATAATAATGATTCATCTTTTGAAAAACATCAAGTTATTCCAGCATCAATAAACGACACTTTTAGGATAGAAAAAGCTGATATTAATAAAGACGGAACTATAGATATGTACGGTTTTGTGCAAGGTTACCCTAATCCATGGATGAATTGCAAAAGAGAACAATTAAAATCAGTTTATCTAAATCAGAATGGTGAATTTTTTGAGAAAGCTTCAAGTAAATTTATAAAAGATAACTTTGGAATGTATGGTTGTGAAAGAGCTTCAAGTTTTTTTGAAAAAGATGGAAATTATTATCGCCTATTTATCACAATGCCTACCGCAGAATCAGAAGAAGCTTATCTAGGTATAGAAAGATACTAAAATTATTTTTCTTTTAAAAAAGGAACCATGGAGCTCCAAACTCCATCTTTTTTAAGACGATGATAAATTGCTGCAACTATATGAATTCCAATTAACCAATAAAGTGCGTTAACAACAAATGAATGAATGGCTGTTAACAAATCAATTAATAGGCCATCTTTAAAACCTAGCCAGTAAAATAAACCAATTAATAGCCCAGTAATGGCTGTACCTGCCAAGGTCGTATACATTCCAAGATGAACACTGCGCGCAGCTATTTTTTGAAATTTCGACGTATCATCAGGCAGTGATGTTTCTTGTGTTTTGTTCATGTACACAAATCTTATTATTAATAAAAATAAGAATAAAAGAGCAAAAACAATTTCAAATTGAAAGAAGAACTTATCTTCCAGTTGTTCTATTTCATCTACTTGTTTAGCCACACCATAAATAAATAAAAGCACAAACCCCCAATGCCAAAATTTTGCAAGGAAGCTATATTGGTTTTTTTCATTTTGCTTAGTCATAAAAAATATTTAAATTAAAGAAATTACACCGTCAATAATGTATTGAATTGATAATCCGGCAAGTACGATCGCGATCACTCTAGAGAAAACATTAATGACTTTTTTATTAATAAATTGTTGTGATTTAGAGACAATAAAGAAAAGAATAAAAGTAAGAAGCATAACGCATAGTAAAGAAATAGTACTTATTAATTGATACGTTAAATTATCACCAAACTGACTAACAATAACAATAACAGAAGTAATAGCGGCAGGTCCTGAGAGTAAAGGGATTGCTAGAGGAAATATAGCAATATTATTACTAACGTTTTCAATATCTTTTTCTTTTCTCTCCTGACGCTTATCAAAGAGCATCTCGAGTGAAATAATAAATAGAATGATCCCTCCAGCAATTTTAAAGGCACCTAAAGAGATATTAAGATATGATAAAAGGAAGTTTCCAACAATTGAAAAGAATATCAAAATAATAGTGGCTGTTAAAACGCCTTCTAAGGCAGATTTTATTTTCTCCTTAGCATTTTGGTGTTTTGTCAAAGACATAAAAATAGGGGTAGTCCCAAAAGGATCTATGACAACAAAATACAAAACAAAAGATTGAAGGTATATTTCATACATTATTGCCCTCTATTAGTTTAAAATTAAAATTCAATACTCTTTTATTTAATTTACTTGGCATGATTATTGATGCTACTAATCTGATGTTTAAAGAAATTTATTATGAAAAAAAATTGGTCAATAGGCTTAATGACTGGCACCTCAAATGATGGTAACATCGACATTGCTGCATTACAGACTGATGGCAATAAAATCTTAGACTTTGGTCCTTTTGAGCTTTTTTCATATGAAGATATGGAGATTAAAGAATTAATTTTTAAAACGTTTCAAGAGGCGAAAAAATGGAATTTTGAAGGTAAAGAGCCTGAAATTTTTTCAATAATTGAAAAAAAAATTACACTAGAGCAATCCAAAGCAGTTCAAAAGTTTATAGATAAATATAAATTAAACAAAGATTACATTTCCTGCATTGGCTTCCATGGTTTAACAGTATTACATCAACCTGTTAGTTCAAATACTGTATCAAGGAAAACTAAACAGCTAGGTGATGGTAAGATGATGGCTGATTATCTTCAATTACCTGTAGTGAATAATTTTCGATCAAATGACATTAAGTATGGGGGTCAAGGAGCACCCTTAGCGCCTATTTATCATTTAGCATTAGCAAATTATATTAAAGAAAAAGATGTTATTTTTTTAAATATTGGAGGAGTGTCCAATATTACCTATGTAGGAGACAATGATGAATTGATTGCTTTAGACTGCGGTCCTGGCAATGCACCCATTGATGATTTTGTTCGATATCATAAAAAGGGATTAATGGATAGAAATGGTAAATTTGCTAAACTTGGTAATGTTAATTACGATTTAGTTAATGAATTTATGGAAAATGATTTCTTTAATCTTTCTTATCCAAAATCTCTTGATAGAAATAGTTTTAACTTTGATAATATTTATAAATTATCTCTAGAAGATGGCTGCGCAACAATGGTAAAGATCATAGTAAGTGGTATTTCTAAAGCCTTGCAATTATTACCAAATAAACCCTCAAAAATTTTAACTTCTGGCGGTGGAAGAAAAAATCAAGCAATAATAAAAGATTTAACTTTAGAAACAAAAATTCAATGCAAGAATATAGATGATCATAATTTACGAGGTGATGCCATAGAAGCAGAGGCATTTGCTTTTTTAGCAGTTAGATCTCTTAATAAATTACCCTTAAGTTTTCCTGGCACTACAGGCGTTAAGTATCCAGTTACTGGCGGCATAAGTTCATTTTATTGATTTTTCTCTAATTAATTGGAATTCACTGATACTGATATTTATCTAGAAATAGATTTATTTTTATTTATACTAAATTTATCAAGATAAAGGCTTTTATAGCGCTGCCTTGAAAATCATAATTAAGCAGTTTGTTTAATTATAATCAACGCAAACATAGGAGTTTTTATGAGAGAAAAAAAGGAAATAGGGCAATCTACAAAAAGCATCTGGGGCGGAGAACAAGAGCATGAGCTCTATGAACGCTCTACTCAGGTTCCAGTCGTCCATAGCGTCTCATTTGGTTATAAAGATATAGATACATGGCATAAAGCTGCCCTTGGCGTTGTTGAAGGTCATATTTACTCTCGCAATACCAATCCAACCGTAAGAGCCTTTGAAGACAAGGTAAAAGAATTAGAAAATGCTGAAGCTGCAACTAGTTTTTCATCAGGAATGGCAGCAATTTCAAATACTTTAGCTACTTTTTTAAAGTCAGGAGAGAGGGTTGTGTCCATTAAAGATAGCTATGGAGGCACTAATGTGATTTTTAATGAGTTTTTACCACCTTTAAATATAGATGTAAGTCTATGTGAAACTCATGATCATGACCAAATAATGAGTGAAATCGCAAAAGGATGCCAAGTTTTGTATTTAGAAACTCCAACAAATCCAACAATTAAGATAACAAATATTAAGAAATTGTCTGAAGCAGCAAAAAAGGTTGGAGCTATAGTTGTGGTAGACAATACATTCGCCACTCCTATAAATCAGAATCCATTAGCTCTTGGGGCGGATATTGTACTTCATTCTGCTTCTAAATACTTAGGTGGTCATGCTGACGCTCTTGGAGGCGTTATATGCGGAAGTAAAAAATTGGTAGAAAAAGTCTATCATTATCGAGAAATTAACGGTGCTACTTTAGCTCCAATGGATGCTTATAGTTTGTTAAGAGGTATGAAAACGCTAAAATTACGTGTTGAGAGACAAAATGAAAGTGCGATGATTATTGCTAAACATTTACAAAAGCATCCAATGGTAGAGCAAGTAAATTATCCTGGACTAGAAACTCACCCAGGCCATGATATTGCAAAAGAACAAATGCATGGTGGCTATGGAGGTATGTTAAGCTTTGCTGTTAAAGGTGATTTAGAAGCTATTAAAAAGTTTTTACCAAAGCTTAAATATGCACATATGGCAGCTAATCTTGGATGTGTAGAAACTGTTGTAGGACCACCTCTAACTACAAGTCATGTGGAATGCAGTGCAAATGAAAGAGCTGCGGCTGGCATACCTGAGGGTTTAGTGAGATATTCAACAGGCATAGAAGACGTAGAGGATTTAATTAATGATTTAGATCAAGCTCTAAGTTATCTCAGTTAGTTATCATAAATTAATAACTTAAGAGTTTTCTAAAAAATATTAATATGAATAATAATGTAAAAGCTATTTTACTCACACTTTCGGCATCTTTTTTTGCAGTATCAATGGAAGTGTTAATTCGTGCTGCACAAGATGACTCAAATGTTTACACGATTGGTTTCTTGCGATTTTTTTTTGGTTTTTTAATTATTCTTCCTTACTTGCTAAAAAATAAATTTAGAACTTACAAAACTAAAAATTTTAAATTCTACTTTGTACGAGGTGCACTGAATGTCCCAATGATGTTATTAGGATTTGGTGCACTTGTGTATATGCCTTTTGAGCAATTCAAAGCTCTGAGTTTTTTAAGTCCCATCATTGTAGTTTTTTTAAGTTTCATTATTTTTAAAGAACAAATTTATAAATATAGAATATTTGCGTTAATAGCAGGCTTTGTTGGAACACTCATAATTATACGCCCTGGATACGTAGAATTTAATATTGGAACATTAATGGTGATTGCCTCTTTAATTTTTTGGTCATTTATAATTATTATATCTAAATTTGTATCAAGAGATGATTCACCAATTACATTGGTTAGTTATCAATATACATTGATGACTATCTTTTCTTTACCTTTAGCTATTTATTTTTGGGAAATGCCATCTTTAAATTCTTTAATTTATGTATTTATTGCGGCTATATTTGGAACTATTTTGCATTTATCTTTAGCGCTATCTTATAAATTTGCAGACTTATCAGTAACTCAACCAGTTTGGTTTACTGGATTAATATTTGGCTCTTTTTTTGGATATTTAGCATTTAGAGAAATACCTGATCTATGGACATGGATTGGAGGTATTGTAGTTTTTTCTTCAGTATTAATAATAACTTACAATGAGAGAAATAAAAAAAACGACATAAATTCGTTAAATTAATTTTTAAATCATTACACGTGATAATTCTCCTATTCGCACTAGTTAATTTTCATGAACAAAATTCTATGGTTTCGTTATGATCTTCGACTTGAAAATAACGATTCAGTAGGCGGGGCTATTAAAGAGGGGAATGTTTTACCTATTTTTATTTTTGATGAAGACTTTTTAAAACTAGAAACTTCTAGCTCTTTTCATGTCCAATTTATTATTCAATCATTATTAGAATTAAGGGAAGAATTTAAGCAAAAATATAATACTAAATTAAATATTTATTACGGTGACACAAAAGAAATAATAAATAGTTTGTGTGATAAATTTAAAATTGATGAAATTTATTCCACTTATCATTTTAAAAATAAAAACTTACAACAGCTAGAT
Source organism: uncultured Alphaproteobacteria bacterium (assembly GCA_902511405.1). Classification (GTDB taxonomy): domain Bacteria; phylum Pseudomonadota; class Alphaproteobacteria; order HIMB59; genus CACPNW01. Next base: position 19,711 of record CABXEZ010000012.1, on the reverse strand, counting down.
GATAAAATAGAAATTATTTGTAAAAACAACAATATAAACTGGAAAAAATTTAATCAGTTTGGAATTCAATTAAACAATAGAGACGGAAAGACTTGGTCAAAAAATTGGAATTCTTTTATTGCCAAAAAAATTGAAAGCCAGCAAATTGAAGCATCTTTTATTGAAGATGATTATGAGATTGATTTCTCTACAATAAAGACAAATGAAATTAATTATAAAGATATTCAAAAAGGTGGACGTTCACATGCTCTAGATCTTTTAAGCTCCTTTACAAATAGTCGATCAACTAATTATCAAAAAGATATGTCATCACCGATTACAGGAGAGAAAGCATGTTCACGGTTAAGCCCTTACATTACTTTTGGAAACATATCTTTAAAAGAAATCTTTCAAAAGGTTTCTAATAGCTCATATCAATCAACACAACATTCACGGTCGATTAATTCTTTTAAAAAAAGGTTAGCATGGCACTGTCATTTTATTCAAAAATTTTACGATCAGCCAGAAATTGAATACACTAATATGAATAGAGCATATGACGGGTTAAGAGAGAACTCATTCAATGAAAATTACTATGAAGCATGGAAAAATGGAAACACCGGTTATCCATTTGTTGATGCTTGTATGCGTTACTTAAAGAATAAAGGGTGGATTAATTTTCGTATGAGAGCCATGCTAGTTTCTTTTGCTTCTTATCAATTATGGTTAGATTGGCGTATCACATCTAAACATTTAGCTAAGTTTTTTACAGATTATGAGCCTGGTATCCATTACTCTCAATTTCAAATGCAGTCTGGCACCACAGGAATTAATACAATTAGAGTTTATAATCCTGTTAAACAATCACTTGATCAAGATCCTCATGGAGAGTTTATAAAAAAATGGGTACCCGAGGTTTCTAATATTCCTAGTTCACTTATTCATGAGCCGTGGAATTTAACTTTTATGGAGCAAAAAAGTTACAATATTGAGATTGGCAAAGATTATGCCCTACCAATTATCGATAATAAGTTGGAGACAAAAAATGCTAGAGATAAAATATGGAAAATTAAAACCTCTTCTCAATCCAAGATTTTATCAAGAGATGTATTAAAAAAACATACTAGTTCGTCGCCAAATAAATTTAAAGTAGCTTAGTTTAAATTATATTTCTCTAAATATTTTAATGCTACCTCAAAGATGATGCTATGACGATCTGCTAACTCAGCATGATCTTTACTATACCCTCCGCCAATGACAGTTGCGACAGGTATATTTTTATTTCTAAAATGATCTAAGACAATTTGATCACGTTTTTTAATACCATCAAAACTTAATTGAAGATTACCAAGCTTATCATTGGAAAAAACGTCTACACCTGCATCGTATAAAACAATATCAGGAGTTATTTGTTCTTGGATCAACATAAGAGTTTTAGTTAATGTTTCTAGATATTCATCATCTCCAATTGCAGCAGCTAAACTAACATCCATCCAACCTTGTTTTTTTTCATACGGAAAATTACTTTCACTATGAATGGAGCATGTAAAAATAGATGGATATTTTTGACATATATCAATTGTGCCATCACCTTGATGCACATCAAGATCTAAAATGAGAACTTTTTTTACGAGTTTTTGATTAAGAAGGTTAATAGCTGTGTAAGCTAAATCATTAAATACACAAAAACCAAATCCATGATCAAAGTGAGCATGATGCGTTCCACCACCTACATGACACGCCAAACCAGTCTCTAGAGCTTGCTTTGCTGTAAGAAGAGTGCCTTCAGTTTCTAAATATGATCTCTCCCGTAATCTCTCAGACCAAGGAAGATTAATCAATCGTAAATAATCTTTTGTTAACTCATCTTGTTCAACTTTATTTATGTAATCAATGTGATGTGATTTTCTTAAGTTTTCCAAATTTGCTGAGTAGGGTGTTAATACATTTAAATTTGAAGAATAATTTTTTTGAAGATTATTAAATAAATCTGAAAACTTAGTGCCAACAAAACTATGAATTTTTGGGACAGGAATATCATAGTGAGGGTGATAAATGATTGATAATGGCTTAAAATCAGGGTTCATAAAAAGATTTACTTAGGTATTTCTAATTAAAATTAAACACCTATTTAGATATTATGAGAAAATTTGTTTATGAGTGTTGGGATGGGGTTATGTCACATGATTATAACCCTCTTAAACACATACCAGATCTTCAAGTTAGGCATATGATACTGCAAATATTAGCTTGGTTATGGTGTATAGTATTTTCCTTATACATAGGATCTTGGGTTGTTTTAGGTCTGACCTTTGCAGCACATTTTCTTTTAATTGCAGCTATTGTTGTAACAATTGCTACTTTTACTATTTCAGAGCGTGTCTATAAGTTTAAAGAAGGATATCACTCAGCTAACAGAGGTAGAGGAAGTGTGATTTATCGTGATGACTCAGGAAATCCTTACACGGTAGATCTTCCAAAGAATGATCCGGGCGGTGAACACGATTAAATCGTAATTCTAGAGTATTGAAAAATTAATTAAATTTGCTCCACTGTTAATTTTTATATCTGTACCATCTTCATCGATCCCATTTACTTTTATTGTATTATAGTTTTTAAGTTGTAGTTCACCACGTGAGTCTTCTGGAATTTCAATTTTATAAATTACATTTTTTTTATCAATGTCTATATCGACACTAATCAAACCATTTTTACTTTTATGCTTAAATGAAATTGGACAAAATGAAGGAATGATCATGGGCTCAATAATAATATTTTTAAAACCTGGATTTTCTTCATCAGGTTTTATCCCAACAATGTTTTCAAAAATAAATTCACATACTGATCCGAATGCATAATGGTTAAAACTATTCATTTCTGGATCATGTATAGAGCCATCCTCTGCCATAGCATTCCACCTCTCCCATATTGATGTTGCTCCTTGTTTTATTTGATACATCCATCCAGGCAATTTTTCTTGCAATAAAACCTTCTCTATCATTTCTTCTAATCCAGCTTTTTTTAGTCCTTTCAATAAATTTGCCGTACCATGAAAACCAGTTCCTAATTTAAAGTTTTGATTTAAAATTGTTTGTTTAAAATACTCTTTAGCATTATCTTTGTTTTCATCTGGAATAAGATCATTAACAAAGCACATCGCATAAGATGTTTGATCAGAATAAGCTAACCTTCCAGATGGTGTTATAAACTCATCTGCAAAAGCTTTTTTGATTTCATCAGACTTATTTTTATACAATGTATAATTTTTTTCATCACCAAGTATTTTAGAGATTTTTGATAGAAGATAATTAGATATAAAGTGATAAATAGTGGAATAACAATCATCTCCTATATGTGGATTTGGAGTACGATCATCACCTATTGGCGGAACCCAATCACCAAAAGTAAAACCTCTTAACTTTATACTCTCTAAAAGAGTTGAGGATTTTGGATTTCTTATAATAGGGGAGTTAGAAATCGACCATAAATACTCACACCATTTGATCATTGATTGTTGACAATTTTTTAACACATCGATGTTTCCATAATGCCTATAAAGTGTCCATGGAATGATCGTTATTGCATCTCCCCATCCAGTTGCACCTTTTTGATACCACGAACCTATTTCTTTTTCTTCTTTTGTAATAAATCGCGGATCATTTGTTTCTCCATTTCTTGTTATATCCGGTGAAACATGACCGATAGCTCCTTCAATACCTTGTTCTGAAACCAAATCTCTTAAATATTTTGTAAAAAATTTTTCACAATCATAAAAGTAACAAGCTGTTGATGAAAAAATTTGTGCATCACCAGTCCATCCTAAACGTTCGTCTCTTTGAGGACAGTCTGTTGGGATCTCAATAAAGTTTGCTTTCTGTGACCAAGCAGTATTTTTTATTAATTTGTTAATATTTTCATTTTTAGATTTAAATTCTAATTTTCTATTACTAAGAGAAGAAATAGGAATGGATACAATCTTTTTAATTTTAGCATCACCATTTAACACTTTTACTCTAGCATATCGAAATCCCATAAATGTAAAGCTTGGTTTATAGTGCTCATCACCTTTTCCATTTAATGTATATGTTATTTTTGCTTTCGCACTTCTGTAGTTAGTGTTTTCAAAATGATTAACTTTTTTATCAATATGATAATTTTTACCTAAACCCATCACTTCACTATATTCAATCAATATTGTTGAGCCTTGTTCACCATTTACAACTATAGAAACATAACCAGCTATATTTTGACCAAAATCATAAATAATGTTGTTTTCGTCATCTAGGATTTCTTCGATAACTTCTAGATGATCTAATTCTTTTACTGCTTCAATTTCATGTGGAATCAAAAGTTCTTTGTCTAATTGCAAAATCTCAACACCGTCTATTTCTTTAGGAATAATATTTGCATCATAAGTTTCACCATAATAAATACCTGACTCTAAGATTGGCAATAATCCGCTTCTCCATTTTTTATTCGATGATAATAAAACCTTATCTTTATTAGTAATTTCTACAATTGCTCCCAGCTTTGAGCCCCAAACATTACGCACTCTTAAACTGGTTTGCAGTGACATTAACGGACCACGATACCATCCATCTGCTAACCAAATCTTAATAGTATTATTCCCTTTCTTCAATAGTGAAGAAATATAATAGGTTTGATAGGGCAGTCTATCTAAATAATTAACCCAGCCAGGTGTTAATATATCTTCCGTAACATTTATATTATTGATGAAACATCTATATAATCCAAAAGCTGATATTCTTAAGATTTCATCACCACTTAATTTTTCAATTGTAAATTCATTAGATACGAAAGGGCATTGTGTTAGTTCTTCTTCTTCACAGTGATAATATTTTTCATTCTCTTCAAAATAATACTTATCAGATTGTGGGCTGATCATTTCAGCATTGGAAAAAATATTTTTATTCATAAAATCAGTACCATTAATAATTGTTTTAATTTTTAAACAAGAACATATTAAAAAAAAATTAAATTTATTTGAAAATAATCATAAATTATGATCATATTTAATAAAATATTATAGGACTATGAAAAATAATTTAACAGAAGAACAAATAACTACTTATAGAAGTGATGGTTTCTTAGTAATTGATGATTTTTTAGATATTAAAGAATTAGAGGATTGGCGAAATAAAGTAGGTGAAGCTGTTAGATTAAGGAGTGACAATCCTATGCCCACGAAAGGAGATTATTCTGAAGAAAATGATGCGATAAAGCACAAGAAGGATATTAAGGGCTATTTTCAGCAACGTATGCAATTGTGGATGGATAATGAACCTTTTAGGGAGCTGATTTTTGATGAGAGAATTGGAAAAATGGCAGCTGATTTGGAAGGTATTGATGGTGTTAGAATTTGGCAAGACCAAGCATTATTTAAATTACCATACGCACAACAAACCTATTGGCATCAAGATAATCCTATTTGGTCTTTTGACTCTAAACATGCCATTACAATATGGATCGCCTTTGATGATGCTACTGTCAATAATGGATGTCTTTTTTTTATTCCAGGTTCACATACAAAAAGTTATGTCAAACCTGAAGCAGGAGCAACGCCAGATAGAATTTTTGAATTAAATCCTGAACTGTTAAAATTACAACCACCTGTTGCTGCTCCCATGCGTGCAGGCAGCTGTTCTTTTCATAATGGATTAATGATGCACGGAGCTAGTGCAAATATGACTCCAGGATCACGGCGTGCCATGACCTGTGGTTTTATGCCTGATGGATCTACGTTTAATGGAACAAGAAACATTTTACCTGAAAGCTATTATCAATCTTTAAAAGCAGGTGATCAGCTAAATAATAATGACATTAATCCTTTAATTTATTCTAAAAATTAAATTATAAAAAATTTGAGGTTATTGGGGGACAAAAAAGAAACCAGAGATGTAACTGACTGGGAACTTTTTTGCCCTAGAGTGTTTGGCACTCAATTCGTTATAACGAGTTAATAAAATAATGAAACCTCCAATGACCAGATTACTTAACAAGCAACTTAGAAGATGGTAGTATTATTATATGAATAATAGATTTTATGTAAAATTTATAGTTTGTTTATTAACTATAAAATTTGCATTTGCAGATGTTGTGGATGTTAATAACAAGCAAATTTTAGAATTATCAAATACAAATATTCCAATTGTAGACGTAAGAAGTAGTTCTGAGTGGAAACAAACGGGAGTTATTCCAGACAGTATTCTGTTAACCTTTTTTGATAAAAAAGGAAATTATGATTTTGATGAATGGTATAAGCAATTACTTTTAGAAGTAGAGGAAGGTGAACCTTTAATCTTAATTTGCAGATCAGGCAACAGATCTAGAATAATTGCCGAAATGATGGATACAAAATTTGATAATGTTATTTATAACGCTCAAAAAGGGATAACCTCTTGGATTGATGAAAAACTAGTAACCGTTATACCACAAATTAATTGAAGATTGAGGACAACAAGAGATTCAAAGCAACGACTTATGGGTCCCTTATTGCCCTAACATCTTATAACAATTTTGCAGAATTAAAAAACAACAGATATTAGTTGTTAATAGTTATGAGAAGAGAGATAATGAGGGCAAAACTTCTCCCGTGGAAGGAGACTTTATACCCTCACATGTGCCTATAGAGATTTTAAAATTAATACCAAGCTATTTTAATCTACTCAACTAAGAAGACTATTTCTTGTGTATCTAAATCAACACCAGCATCTGTTCTTGCCTTGGCTATTTCTGGATCCTTCATAGCTTCTTGCATTTGATTCATATCGTCTACCTCTAAGACTTGATATACTTTATTTTCATTATCTTTAGGATGACCGTAGGCTAGAACTTTGACCCCATATTTTTTTCTTGCTTCATCTGCGCTATCAAAGAGCTCTTTCCATTTTGGGTAACCTTCTCTAATTTCGACATTCATAATTATTTTCATCAAATATCCTTTTTTTCAAGATTGTTTTTCTTTAAATGTTTATAAAATTTATCATATTTATAGAACAAAGTAATAAATTATGAGTTACTCCTTTAAAAATGCAATTATTAGACTGCCAAATAAAAGTATTCAAAATGGATTAAGCTCACAAAATTTACATCCTAAGTATGAAGTAATAGCTAAAGAGCATTCAAATTATATTAAAGCAATTAAAGCAGCTGGTTTACAAATAAAATTACTAGAATCTCTAGAAGAATATCCAGATAGTATATTTGTTGAAGATCCAGCACTTACTTACAAATCTAATGTCATTATATTAAATCCATTTGACCCAAGCAGAAACGGAGAAAAAAATATTATTAAAAATGAAATCAAACATTTCTTTGATAACATTTTATTTATTGAAGATGGCTTTGTTGAAGGTGGGGATATTTTAAATATCAATAATCATTTTATTATTGGTCTCTCAAATAGAACAAATAAATTGGGAGCAGATAATTTATCAAAAATACTTCAAAGTCTTGGTGCAACAGTTGAGATATGCGAAACACCAGATGATATTCTGCACTTTAAGTCTGAGTGCAGTATCATAGATGATGATACAATTTTAGTAAGTAATAAAATGGCACAATTAGATTATCTCAAATCACATTATCACTTAATTGAATTACCAATTGGAGAAGAAGGTGCATCAAACGCTCTTAGAATAAATGACAAGTTATTACTTCCTGATGGTTTTGTTAGGGCTGAAGAGATGTTGTCTAAAAAATATAATATCATAAAAGTAAAAGTTAATGAAATCGCTAAAGTTGATGCAGGTTTAAGCTGTATGAGTTTGAGGTGGTAAAACTATTTTAATTTTTACCTACTAAATTGACGAGAACCACACATTTAATAATAAATAATAAACCTATAAAGGCATAAAAGTAAGAATTTTAATAATAAAAATAATAAAATTGAAATTTCTGGAGAATTAAGTAGTACTTTTTTTAACAAAATTTTCTTAAAAATTGGCAAGAAATATCGAAAGATTTTTCTAAAACTAAAATTATGTTGTATTTTTATTATAATGGTAATGAAATAAGTATTTATTTAAATAATCCATAAAAAATTTTGGTAAATATATATTTTTATAAGATATCTTTTAGAAAAAGATAAAGAAAATACTTTAGAAGAAGCTAAATCAAGATCTGAAGAAAGTTCATCAGAAAGAATAAAATAAGATGAAAATGTCAATGAGAAAAAAAAGGATATTTTTTCAAAAATAATTAAAAAAATTAAAGCTACTGATTATTTGTTTCAGCAGTACAATTCATTTTAAGATAAGTGTAACACATCAAGATATACCTTTTGTCGTTATTTTAAATTTAAATGGTTATTCATGGAAAGTCCAAATAATTAAAATATAATATAAAGAAATAATGCATTTACAGAACCTTGAATCAAAATAAGAAGTATATTAAAATTATGAAAAATTTAAATTTATAATATATAATATATTGATATTTAAATTCTGAAAATATATATTCAATTTAAAAAAAACTTAATAAAAATTAATGAATAAAAAAAAAAATTATACTAGATTTTTAAATAAATTAATATTTATAATTCCTGCTCGTATGAATTCATCAAGGTTTTATGGAAAACCTCTTAAAAATTTAAATGGAAAAACTGTTGTAGAAAGAGTTTATAAAAATTGTCTTGAAAGTTCTTTTTGTAAGAAAGTAATAATAGCCACAGATTCAAAAAAGATTTTTAGTTTTTGTAAAAAAAATAAATTTAATGTTATGATGACTAAAAAACATAATTGTGCTTCAAATAGAGTAGCTGAAGTTGCATACAAATTAAAAGATAAGTGGATTGTCGAAATGCAAGGTGATGAACCATTACTGTTTACAAATTTAATAGATGGGTGGTTAAAGAAAATATTAGATAATATTGACAATAACAATAAAATAGATGTTTATGTATCTACTGCAAAGTTAAATTATAATCTTGCTGATAATCCAAATTTTGTTAAATTAATTAAAGACAAAAATGATATTATCAAATGGTTCTCTAGATCTAAAATACCTTCTGATTGGAAAGGTTTATTTAAAAGTAATATTTACCGACACACAGGATTTCACCTTTGGAAAAATAAAAGCCTTAATAGATTCTCTTCTATAAAACCATGCCCGACAGAGGTATCTGAGGATACACATGCTGTAAGACTTGTTAATAATGATTTTATTCCAAAATCAATTTTTTTGAAAGATACACAATCAATCGATGTTCCTGCTGATTTAAAAAAAGCAGAGGCAATTTTAAAATCAATTAAAATTTAAAATATATAAATTATGTTTGAGCTAAGAATATATACAATTAAACCTAATAAAGTAGGCGAATTAATGAATTTATGGTCTGAAAACTATTTTTATATAAAAAAATATTTTGATTGTAAAGGTATATGGATATCTGAATCAGGGACACTTAATCAAGTGTATCATATATATAAGTGGAAAGATTATGCTGAAAGAGACCTACAAAGAAATAAATTTGCTAATGATATAAAAATGAAAAAATATATAAAAACTGTAAAAGCTTTTTATTTAAAGCAAGAAAATATTTTTTTAAATTCAGTAGATTTTTTATAATTTGATATTAATAATTGTTCTAATATGATAAAAACTAATTATGAAAAATAGACCTGTTAAGCAAAATGATGCTACCGATGTTTTAAAAAAAGATGGCGTCCAAGAACTTTTTTTCGACAAAGATAATAATTATCATACTGATTTAAATAAATTAATAGAAAAAAATAAAAATGGAGATAAAAGCTGGGCTCGCAGAGTAATATATAATGATGTTTTCAGCGCTACGTTAATTTATCAAAAACCAGGTGAAACAAACAGAACTCATTATCATAAAAAAGAAGATGAGTGGTGGGTAATATTAAAAGGAAATATTAAATGGTGGATTGAAGATATTGGGATTATAAACGCATCTATTGGCGACATAGTATTCGTACCCAAAACGAAACAGCATAAAATTAAAACTATTGGAAAAGAAAATTCAATAAGATTAGCTATATGTTCTCCAGATATTCCTCATTTTCATCCAGAAGTAGATCAATCACCTAAAGATTTTTAACTTGTTACAAAAAATAAAAAAAACTTACATAGTTACTGGTGCATCTAATGGAATAGGTAAAGCAGTTGCAGAAAAATTATATAATCTAGGACATAATGTTGTTCTTGTTAGTAGAAATTTAAAAACAAATAAAAAAATATTTAAAAATAAAAAAAAATTTCTATGTTTTAAAGGAGATTTAATTAATCAGATATTTATTAAAAAATTTATAGCAGATGCTTATAAAAAATTTGGCCGTATAGATGGGTTATTCAATATAGCTGGCATAAGCTCAGATGCAAAAATAGATAATATAAATTTAGAAGACTGGAATAAAATAATTAATAATAACTTAACTTCAACGTTCTTATGTTCAAAATTTGTTATTCCATATTTGAAAAAAAATTCCAATAAAGGCATTATAATTAATACATCCTCTATAGCCGGGAGGAGTAAAAGTATAATAGCGGGTGTTCATTATACAGCTAGCAAAGCTGCTATTATTGGATTTACTAGACAATTAGCTTTTGAACTTTCAAAATTTGCAATAAGAGTTAATTGTGTTGCTCCAGGACAAACTAAAACTAAAATGCTAGAAAAAGCAATCAAGAAAAATAAAATTAATTTAAATAATTTAAAAAAAAATATACCTATCGGAAGAATAGCTAAGCCAGAAGAAGTCGCTGATGTAATGATTTTTTTATCAACAGATAGCTCTAGTTATCTAACTGGCTCTATAATAGATGTAAATGGTGGAGTTATTTAAATGAAGCATAAATACAGAGTATGTATTGCTGGCTATGGAGTTGCTGGAAAAAGAAGACATCTCACAATATATTAGGCCATTGATTAAATCTTAAATTGTCTATGATAGTTGTAGCAATGATACATAGTCAAGCAAATCTCGCATAAGTATATCCAGCTGAAATAGTTTTCATTACTTGTGATAAACAATACATACACAGCACAATCTTGTTATTGTCACTACTTTAGTATTATTTTTTTGCTTTTTAGTTAAACAGAAGCAGTCGTTAGGCTAGATACACAAGAAGTGATTTTTTTAGTGGAATAGTTTTAGCGAATAGCTAAAATCAAAAGCAGTATCGCACTTACAGAAAAGGCAATGAGTGTTCTGATGATATTAAAATTGTTCCATTTTTTCTCAAACTTTTTTCTTTCTTCGCTTAAGTTTTGTTCATTTAGTTCATCAATATTTAATTGCTGAATATGATTATTAAGAGGTATGTGGATTGATATTGTAATACCTTGCACACCTAATAAATAAACTACACCTACAAGAACTATTAACCATGTCTTTGACATTCCAATAAATACTATTGCAATTAAAATTAAACTTAAAATTGCGATAATAGAACCTACCCATGATAATATAAAAAGTGGTTGATTGTTTTGAATGATACCATCTGTTACCTGAAATGCCCTTAAAAATTCTTTATCATTAAGCTTAGATAAGCCAGGCATTACAACAACCGCGTAAGTGAAAATAAATCCAGTAACTAAACAGCAAGTTAAAATTGAAAAAATTAAAGAAATATCCAAGATGTCCATTTTGTATTTATCCTTATGAATCTAAAATAAATTTTTATCGTTCATAATTGTCCTCTTTTTTTAAGTAGTAGATTTGAAGTTTATTAGCTCAATACCAATACAAATCATCACTTAATTAAATTTTCAATGCATAATATATTGACAAAGTTCATTTCCTAGAATTATTTAAAATAGAAGTTTAATCAAAAGGAGGTTGTATGATTGAAGCTTGGGGAGGAGTATTAAATTTAATATTATATGCCATAAGTATGTTGGGTTTAGGATATTATGCAGTTCTTACGGTATTTAGCCCAAATACACTTGTGACAAGATATGATTTAGGAGAAAAATCAGTTCCTATCATCAGAATTGTTGGAAGCTTTGTTCTTCCTACTTTTCTTTTAGGAGTATATGTTATTTTTAGAGAAAATGGACCACTTGGTCTTTGGATTTTCTTTGTCTTTAATTTTCTTGTGTCATTGTGTCAGGTACTTTTAAGTTGGGGGACACGTTTAAAAATTATAGATCCTGATTCTAAAAATGATGTAAGTGATGAGGTAATAGGACACGTGTTTCTTGTTATTGCTGCCATCTTAATATTTAGACTTTCGGACACAATTTACGCTTAACTAATTATAATGATGCTGGGATTTAATACTCCCAGCATTTATAAATTGAATATGACAACATGATAATAATTAGAAATTTTATCCTATTTATTTTTTTTATAATTTTATTTATTAATTTTTTATTAGATTTCTCTGGAGTTAATGATCAATTTGGTAAAAATGGAAAACAATTTATTGCAAAATATTTAGTTGCTCATAAAAATACTATCAATCTAGAAAAGGAAATAAAAGAACTAAAAAAAGATCGTAACAAATTTGAGAGATTAAAAATAATGTTTGAGGAAGTTTATATCGATCTAAAAGATGACACTGTTGAGATGGAGTATAAATCTAACACGTTGGATAGAATATTTGAGCAAATAGACCCCTATGAATTTGATTTAAATATTAAAAAATCAAACAGTGACTTAGAATTTAAATTTAATTCTGAACATAGTTTTTCAAATGATGACATTAATACAAGAGTCTATAGTCCTCATAAAAACATCTTGTTATATGGTATTGCCAATCATTTTCCTGCAAGTGGTTATCTAGAGACATATAATAATAACTTAATTTTAATGTCAGCAAGTGGTGTATTAGCGTATTCCAATACTGAGTTAGAAAATTTGAAAGATAATTTAATCTTTAATCAAATCAAAACAAATATTGGAAAATTTATTGGTGAAGAACAATTTAGAAAATCACGAATACATGATTTTGATTGGTTAGAAGGAGGGTGGTTTTCTATTAAAGATATAAACATTTACAAAGATCAAATTTTTATTTCTTATACGAGGGAAGTAAGAGAAAATTGTTGGAATACAAGTTTATTGCACGGCAAAATGAATTTGAAGTTAATAATTTTTGAAAATTTATTTACCTCTGATGAATGTGTGCATTTCTATGATAACATTGATAATGAGTTTAATGCTCATCAGTCAGGCGGACGCATTATAAATGTAAATGATAATACCTTATTATTTTCAATTGGTGATTTTAGAAGTAGATTTAGAGCGCAGGATAAAAATAGTATTTTTAGTAAAATCTTAGAAATTAATAAAAAAACTGATGACTATAAAGTCATTAGTATGGGGCATAGAAACCCTCAAGGATTATTTTTTGACTCTAAAAATAACATTCTTCTCGAAGCTGAGCATGGGCCAGAGGGAGGTGATGAAATAAATTTAATCAAACTTAACCAACAAGAAATACCAAACTATGGTTGGGCCATTTCTTCTTACGGCGAACATTATGGTGGTAAGAATGCTTCCTATAATAAAAAAAAATATGTAAAATATCCACTTCATAAATCACACACGGAATATGGATTTATTGAGCCACTCATATATTTTGATCCCTCAATTGGTATTTCACAAATCATTGGGGTTAATGAACAAAATAAATACGTTGTTGCTTCAATGAAAGATGAGTCACTGTATTTTTTTGATTTGGATTATGATGATGAAAATATTACTTCACCTAATAAAGTAGTTAATGGCAGAGCAGAAAATATAAAAATCAACAGAGTCAATATTGGGGAAAGAATAAGAGATGTGATTTATTATAATAAAAAACTCTACTTATATTTAGAAGATACTGCTTCATTAGCTGAAATATCATTTAATTAATCAATTTTTATTAATAAAAACTATGAATAAAATCTTCACTAATAATGAGTTATTGATTTAAAGATTACAAATAAAAAAATGTGGTTAGGCGTTCTATTTAGTTAAGTGTTAAAAAATGAATTTTAAAATTAATTATTTTATTTTTTCCCACTCGGCAATACCACCGGTAATATTTTTTACATTTTTAACACCCATGTCCTTCATTGTTTTGGTTGCAAGAGTGCCTTGTCCACCAACTCCACAAAATACAACATATTCTTTATCTGGGTTATTTTTGAAAAATTCATTTTCTAAAGGACTTCCTTCAGCTAAATAAAATTCAAGGAATGCTTTATCCATATGAATTGCATTTCCGATTGTGCCTTTAGAAAAACTTTCTTTATCTCTCACATCAATAAATTGCACATTTGGATTGTTTAATTTATCTTTTGCTTCTGATGCAGAAATGTTTTCAATTTCATTTTTAACACTCATTAAATCTTCAAATTTTTTCATTTTATTCTTTCTGTTTTAATATGGTTAATTCTATTATGTGATGCTATAAAATCTATTTAGCAACAGCTGCAACTTTTATTTTCTTTATTTTTTAGATCATTATTTTTTTTGATCTCATCTAATTCTTTTTTCTTATCTTCAATCATTTGCTTTTCTTTTAAGATCTTATCTTCAAAATAATTATAAAGTGAGGAAAATCCTAACTTAGAAGCTTTTTTTTCTTCATAACTTTTTCGGCCTTTAAGATTTTCAATTAATTGGATTATATTTTCATTTTGCATACTTATTAAATAGTTAAAAAAAAAAGATATTCAATAAATAATTATACTCTTCATTAATTTTCCCCTCATTTATTTACCATTTTTAATAGCTAATATAATTACTTTAGTAATACTAATTCTTGTTTAATCACCTCATTAGTTTCTTTATTTTTATTTGTTTGTCGTAACTCTATGATACAATTATCAATTAACTCTGCTTTTTGTTTGTTATAATGCTTATTCTTCGGCACAGGTATATGAACAGGTAGGTTCTTTAGAAACTCAACATTTAAATCATAATCACCCGCAAAGAATTCTTTTAAAACAAAACCACCTGCTTTAATAAAATTTTGATCAGTTTCTATTTTTAATTTTTTGCTTTGTCGACTTTCTCGAACAACCTTAGTTAAGAGATCATTTTTTTTAATAATTTCAAAACCCTGAACATATAATCCAATTTTTTCTATATCCTCATAAGGTGTATCAGGCCCATCAGGCGCCACATGTTCACCTTCGAGCATAATCATGTGGCTAATATGCTTTTCATCTTCAAAGATTGCTGAATAAAGCGATATGATAACTTTTGTCCCGGTATAATCAAGTGCTGCTAACTCCACTCCGCATATCCACACTTGATCGTTTTCATTAAAATAAATGATGGGATCAAAGGTAAAAGAACGGAGAGGGTATTCTTGAGCCTCATTAAAAATGATGGAGTTCTCAGGAACATTAGAAATTTCCTGTTTAATCATTTGTTTAGGAGAAATATTTTGAAAAGACTCTGAATTATTAGCATAGGAGGTTGTAGCAGAGACTAGATATAATATGATTAATACAAGTGATATTAAAAATAATAAAATTCGTTTTGTTATCTCTGCCACATTAAACAAATAAAAAAAAACTTAGTCGAAAAGAAGTCTTAAATATGAATTTTTTAAGAATATTACATTCAATTCTGATTAGTAAGGACTTAATTTGATATTTGTTATTTTATTTAATAACAATATCTGTAAATATAAAAATATATGAAAAGATTTATATTATTTTTTTTGATCATATTATTTCCTATTAATGTTTTGGCAGCTAAAACTGATGTTGTTTTGACAGGATTCTCTATAAATGCCGAGTATAAAGATCTTGAAAGGTCAGCTTATTACACAAATAAACTCTTAGATAAATATCAAGGCCGGCAAAATATTATTGATAAAACACTGCAGAAAGAAATTAGATCTAATACTTTTAATCATATCAATGTTTTAGAGGACTCTTCACTAATATCAAATGAGACAAGTAAAATTGCTATGTCAGTTTTTCTTGATCAAGAATTATTTGAAGAATTTAAGCTGCCTGAAGAAGATTGTAAAAAAATCAAAATTGCAAATTGTTATATTTATAATATCAATAATTATTTCCAAATTATTTTTTTTGATTTTGACAAGATGACTTTTTTAAAAGCTATTCCTTTTCAGAGTATTTATATTAGTGATCCATCACCAAAATTAAACGATGATCAAATTGTAAATTTATTTATAAAATCTTATGAAGATGGAAAATGGCTGATAGAACCATTATCAGATCAAGTATTAAAAAATAATAATGATACTTTTATTAGTATAATGAAAGATATTAAAATAAATGAATTTTATGATTTTTATATTGGTGTTAATCCATCAGATAATGGATTTATAATCAATGAAGAGAAGGTAATTAATTTAATACCAGACTCTTATGCTAATAATTTGCATCTTCTTAAAAGAAATGTAGCAAATACTTTTTTAGGTGAACTTGCTTTAAAACACAATTTAGTAGTTGTTCCTTATTTTGAAGGTGTTGGTGTAGGAAATAAAATACGCGGTAAATACGCCGATCAAAGTGAAGCTTTTTTACTTCAAATTCCTGAGCCAACTTATTTTATTGATTTTAATCTTAGAGGATTTGTTAAACAAAAATATAAAAAAGATGCAAAGGTTAAAGGTCTTACTTGGTACGTGTATGGTGCAGGTATTAATTTGCGTTTCTATGAACCTTTACTTAACAAAGAATATTTGCATATTAAAATGACAAAAGCTGATTTTAAGAAAATTCCTGATATTTTGACATTAAATAAAACAAATGAATATATTAATATAATCAATTTAACTTACAAACCCTTAGCTATAGAATTTTCCAATATAATTAATTCTGATTTTAAAAATAATCAAGACTTGGAATGGCTTAAAAAAATTACCAAAAATGAGACAAAGAAGAATGAAATACTTGAATTCAAAAAATTTGTAGATAAACTGGCCTCTGTAAAATGAAAATATTTATAGCTACTTTATTAACTTCTCTTTTATTATCCTTAAATTTATTAGCCATTACCTACAATGAGGTGGCTGAAGTGACATACAAAAAATTTAAAGGAGATGAGAAACAAGAAGTCATGGATAAAGCATTTAAGACAGCTTGTCTCAAAGGATTAAAGAAATATGTAAATACTTTTGATGATGCTAAGTATCAAAATTATAGAAAAGTTAAAAATAAAGTTGAAGATAATTTTTTAGACTATTTAGTTTGTGATTTTGTTGATGATGATCAATTAAAAAAAGAAAAAAAATACATTGTAAAAGTAAGAGTAGAAATTTTTGAAAAAGAAATTAACGCATTGTTAATTGATAATAGCACTAGTGTGGCAAATAATATTAAATCTGGAATTGCGCTTGTGATATTTGCACTTCAAGTTGATGGGGCAAAATCTTTTGATATAAAAGACTACCAACGAACTGATACTTCAAATTCAGAAAATGCATCTCAAATAGAAGCATCAGATGGTGTTGAAACTATCTCTAATAGTGAGGTGACTACCAGTGAAACTTCAACAACTGGAGGCAGTAATGAGACTAAGAGCGATATTATTCAATCTTCTTACTCAGAAAAAGCTACTGAAGATTTTTTAGGAGCTTTTACGGAAAAATTTACCATGACAAACTTTGAGTTAACTGATGTCTATATGCTTTTTGATGATGATATTTCCGATTTATATGATGAGATGAAAGCAGAAATCGAAGACGGCGGTCAACCAAAACAAAGAACAAAAGCTAAGATGATAGGAATGATTCAAAAAAATCATGATGACATAGGGCATGTGATTTATGGAAAAGTTTATTTGGGACAAAAAGAAATTGATCAATCAACCGGCAATACTAAAATTGTTTCGCAGGTAAACGGCGAGGTATGGAATATTACAGAGAGAAGACCAAAACTAGTATCCTCTGTTAGTCCTGCAGTCTTTGCAGGCTTAGGTTCTACCCTTGATGTGGCCAGAACAAATGCTCTAAAACAATCTTCAGAAAGCTCATCAAAAACAATTATTAATATTTTGTCGAAATAATGAAATGTTATTTTTAAAAAAATTATTATTTGTTTTTGTTTTTTTTATTTCATTTAATCTATATGCCAATCAGTTTAGTACAATAAGTCCAAGTTCACTAAATATTGCCAAAACAAATGAGATAGCTAGTTTTCTTAACAATAAAAAAATTGAAGGTATTTATTCAGACAATTCAAATTTTATTGAAATATTTCAGAGCAATGGAAATTTTGAATTTGAAATGTTATCAGGAGACTACAAAGGATTATATAAAGGTAAATGGAAAGCAGAAGATAATAAGATTTGTTTTTTATATGATGGCACTAATCAATTTGATTGTGCTAACCTTTATTATGCTAATGACAGTAACGGAAATCTGCAAGTCTTCTTTGGCACTCCTGATGAAATTTATTCTCAAATAACTAGTGTTAATGATATTAATGCTGCAAATTCTCTCTCAAATAATTCCAATCAAAGAACGACCTCTAATGCTGCAGCTCCTGAGGGCACGGAACATATTAGTGATGTCGATGTGGTCACTGTTGGATCAAATTATTTAAACTATCCAAGTGATAATGAATTATCAGAATTAAATTTCAATTTGAATAAAGATCAAGTTATTCAAGTACTTGAGAATAATGGCTGTACTATAATGACCAAATGGAAGAGAAGGGTAATTACCAAAGGACAAAAAGATTCAAGAGATCTTAAGAGTAAATGTTTTACTAAAAAAATGATTGTCGTAGGCTTTGAAGACAATGGCACAATAGAATTCATTGCTGATGTTCATTATATTGGGAATGATATGTCTAAACAGTTTTTAGATAGCTATGATAAAAACAGAGCAAGACTCAGAATTGAATCTTTTCAACGTTATTCACCAAATCTAATTTATAATATTGGATCTAAAAATGCTATTTGTCTGAATAAAGAATGTTTAGAAGTTGTATGGAGAGATAGTTTAAGGAAAGAACTGGCATTCTTATATTTAAATCCAAAAGGATCACTAGGAAAAGCTTTCGCAAATAAAACTATTGAGTCATTTAAAATATCAATTGAAAGACCAAACGATAAAGGATGTGTTATTACTGAGGACAATCCATGTATGATTGTAAAAGCTAAGTATGTAGATCCATCAATTCAATATTTAAATATGTATATGAATGGACCAAGAACACCAGAAAGAGAGTCTTTAAGAAATATGTATACTAATTACATACAAGCACAAATTCTTGCAGCAGAAGCTTTAGGTTTGGTTGATGTAGCATCAGATTTAAAATTGTTACTAGAATATATTGTTTCAGATCCTGCTCAACTAGATATGGAGAGAGTAACAACGAGAATTTCTAATGGAACAAATGAGTTATTTAAAAATACTAATAGTGGTCAAAATAATGAAGAAGCAAAAAAGAAAATTGATGAAGCCCATGTTTATGCGGCAAAAGCAGGTGGAGAAGGTGAGTTATTTTTTAATTCTATTTCCGCAATTTTTGGATCAGGAAGTTTTGAAGATGCGGCTGCAGCTTCTGAGGTAGCAAGCCGCACAAAAGGAAACCTTGCTTATTTTTATCAAGCGTTGAAAAAAATTAGAGAAGCAAAAAGTATAAATCTAGAATCAGAAACACAAGAAGAGTTTGGTGATGCTGAAGGTATAATTGAAATTTTATAATGAAATATTTTTTAGCAATATTTTTTATATTCTGCATATCTTCAAATTCTGCATTTACTAACACAATTGAATATATTGATGTTAAAGCCAAAGGAATTGGATCATCATA
>CABXEZ010000011.1 GCA_902511405.1 uncultured Alphaproteobacteria bacterium | reverse complement strand
TTTAAGGATATTGAAAATTGGTTAAGCACAGTAGAAATTATTATAGATATAGAAAAATATGATATTCCTGATGCTTTGATTGCTGCTGCAATAGAGTGTATTCCTGCAGATCCATTTTCATATGAAACATGGGATAGTTGGACAAAATCTATAAATGCTAAAACAGGTTTAAAAGGTAAAGCTCTATATATGCCATTGAGGGTAATTTTAACTGGAAAAGAAAAAGGGCCTGAGCTTAAAAATTTTCTTCCATTACTAGACAAAGAGACATTACTTAGGAAATTTGGAAAAATATAGAAAAATTGATTTATTTGTCTATTAGCTAATCTTAATATGAACGAAGAAAATAAAATTTATATTTTTGATACCACCTTAAGAGATGGTCAGCAAACTACAGGAGTAAATTTTTCTGTAAGTGATAAAATGACAATAGCTAAAAGTCTCGATGAATTAGGTGTTGATTATATTGAGGGAGGCTGGCCAGGTGCAAACCCAACAGATAATGATTTTTTCTCACGTGATTTAAGTTTTTCAAAATCAAAATTTACCGCATTTGGAATGACGCGGAGACCAGGAAGAAGTGCTGATAACGATCCTGGTTTAAATGCTTTAGTCAATAGTAATGCTTCCACAATATGTCTTGTTGGAAAGTCATCATCTTTTCAAGTTAAAAACGCTTTAGGTATTTCTGAAGATGAAAACCTTTTAATGTTAGAAGATAGTTTTAATTATTTAAATTTAAAAAATAAAGAGGCAATATATGATGCTGAACATTTTTTTGATGGTTTTAAAAATAATAAAGAATACGCTTTAAAATGTTTAAGTGCTGCTTATAATTCTTTTGCAAGATGGATTGTATTATGTGACACTAATGGTGGAACACTGCCAAATGAAATTTCAAATATAATTGAGGAAGTTAAAAAAATTATCCCTGCAGAAAAATTAGGCATTCACGCTCATAATGATACTGAAAATGGAGTAGCTAATGCTTTAGCTGCGATTAATACTGGTGTCAGACACGTTCAGGGGACGATTAATGGATTGGGAGAAAGATGTGGAAACACAAATTTAGTGTCATTAATTCCTTCATTGGTATTAAAAACAGATTTTCATACAAATATTGAAGAAAAAAATCTTAAATCTTTAACAAAGCTATCAAATACATTGAGTGAGTTATTAAATGAACCAAAACTCAAGAATGCACCATATGTGGGAGAAAATGCATTTTCACATAAAGGAGGATTACATGCATCTGCTGTAGCTAAAGATCCTTCTACTTATGAACATATAGATCCAGATTTAGTTGGAAACTCAAGAAATGTAATTATTTCAGATCAAGCGGGAAAGGCTAATTTAATAAGCCAACTAAATAAATTAGAAATCAATATAGAGAGTGAAAAGGTTAATCAAATTTTAGAACTAATAAAACAAAAAGAAGCTGAAGGTTTTAGTTATGATACGGCTTTAGCTAGTTTCGAGCTACTTGTTAGAAGACATGTTGGGCAAATAAATGAATATTTTAATCTTAATAAATTCAGAGTTACTGATGAAAGAAGATGGAATGCAAAAGGAGAGTTAGTTACTGAGTCTGAAGCTACAGTACAATTGGATGTGAAGAATGAAGAAAAATTGACAGTAGGAATTGGTAATGGCCCAGTTAATGCTATTGATAGTGCTTTACGCCAAGCTCTAATAGATTTTTATCCATCTTTAAAAGATTTAACTCTTACAGATTATAAAGTAATGATCTTGTCATCAGAAAAGGGCACAGGAGCAATTACTAGAGTGCACATAGAATCAACTGATGATACTAAAAAGCATTGGACTTCTGTAGGTGTATCCACAAATATAATTGATGCCTCTTATAATGCTATCTTTGATAGCATCACTTTTAAATTATTTAATGATTTAAATAAATAAATTGAAAAAAATAAATCCGACTATTGTTCTTGTAAGACCTCAGCTTTCTGAAAATATCGGAATGGCTGCTAGAGCAATGGATAACTTTGGATTGTCTAAATTGTTAATTGTTAATCCTAGAGATGGATGGCCGAGTAAAAAAGCTGAAACTTCTGCTAAACATGCTGATAAAATAATTAATAAAGCTAAAGTTTATAATAATTTAGATGAAGCAGTTTCTAAATTTGATTTAGTTATTGCAACTTCTAATAGAAAACGTTTTTTGACAAAAAAAATATATTATAATTTTAATACATTACAAAAAAAAATAATTGATTTTAAGAATATCGCAATTTTATTTGGCCCTGAAAACTCAGGATTATCAAATCAAGATATTAGATTGGCTAATTTTTTATTTACTATTCCTACTAATTATTCAAATAAATCACTTAATTTATCACATGCTGTTTCCTTAATGTCATATGAGCTATCTAAATTGAATAAAATTTCTACCAAAGAGACAATTTCCTCAAATGATAGTAAAGTAAGCAAACTTGAGCTGTCTAATTTTATGAATTTTTTAATTAACGATCTTGACTCCAGTGGCTTTTTCCGACCTAAAGAGAAAAAAGCTAATATGATAGATAATATCTATTCTATCTATAATAAATTTGGTTTATCTAAAAAAGAACTTCGTATGTTATGGGGGATGCATAAAAAGCTAAAAAATCAGCCAAAAACATGAAATAATGGATTTGACATCAATAAATTAATCTCTATATACCCATTAATTAATGACAAAAAGAACATCTGCTAAACATAAAATTGACAGAAGATTAAGTTGTAATCTTTGGGGTAGACCTAAAAGTCCATTTAATAAAAGAAATACAAAACCTGGTCAGCATGGTGCCATGGCTATGCGTAAAAAACAATCTGACTATGGAAACCAGCTTTTTGCAAAACAAAAACTTAAGTTTTATTACGGTGATTTAACTGAAAAACAATTTAAAAGTACTTTTGCCAAAGCATCAAATATTAAAGGTGATACAAGTCAAATTTTGATAGAGCTCCTTGAAAGAAGACTTGATGCAATTGTTTATAGAATGAAATTTGTACCAACTATTTTTGCTGCAAGGCAATTTGTGAATCATGGTCACGTAAAAGTAAACGGTAAAAGAGTAAATATTCCATCTTACTCAGTAAAAGATGGTGATGAAATTTCTTTAAAAGATGGAAGTAAAGAAATGAATATTGTTCAGGAAGCTATTGTTTCTCAAGAAAGAGAAATTCCGGAATATATTGAAGTTGATGTGAAGGAATTCAAAGGTAGATTTTTAAGAGCTCCATTAATTCATGATGTACCATATCCAGTTACAATGGAACCAAATTTAGTTATCGAATTTTATTCAAGATAATCTCGGACTTTTAACTGCATCATAAATAAAAATACTTACACCTACCCAAATTATAATAAAGGCAACAATTTTTTCCATTTCTAAATATTCGCCTAAAATAAATACTGAGGTGATGAAATGAAAACTTGGTGCTATATAAAACAATACTCCAGCTAAACCTAAAGTTGTGTATCTAAGTCCAAGATTGAAAAAAAACAAAGGTATAATTGTCACGATACCTGTTAAAAATAACATAATTGAAATATAGCTAAAATTATAACTAAAATAACCAATATTTATATGGCTTAAATATAGCAAATAAGGCAAAGCAAATAATGAGATTAGCCCTGACTCAAATAGAAGTCCTACAGCTGGCGAAACTTCAATTTGTTTTCTTAACAGCCCGTAAATCCCCCAAGTTGTACCTATTAAAAGAGCTAAATATGGAAAACTATCTAGGCTGGTAAAAAGAATAAAACATGAAAAAAACATTAGCGAAACTGAAATTATTTTTCTTACATTCAAGTTTTCATTTAAAATAAAATAGCCAAGAGAGATGCTAATCATTGGCGTAAGAAAATAACCTAGAGAAGCATCTTGTACTTTATTTATACTAACAGAGTATATGAAGCCTAACCAATTTGTGGCAATTAAGAATGAGGTTATTGTTAAAATTATAATTTTTTTTGACGATTTAAACAATGTAAAGAAATCTTTAATTTCACTGAAAAAAATAAGTGATAAAAAAAGGACAAAAAAAGACCAAACGCCCCTGTGCATTGCGACCTCAAAAGAGGGAATATGTTTTATTTCATCAAAAAAAAGTGGTTGAGGCATACCCCACCAAATAGCTGCAACACAAGCGAAAATAACACCTCTAGTAAAGTTGGTTTTCAAATTATGAAGGTTTTACGTCTATTCCTCTGCTGTTAAATAATTCAAGAAGTTCTCCAGTTTCGTGCATTTCTTTAATAATGTCACATCCCCCTATAAATTCTTCTTTAACATACAATTGAGGGATAGTTGGCCAATTTGAGAATTTTTTAATACCTTCTCTCATTTCGTTGCTATCTAGAACATTAACACTGCTAAACTTTACACCAATATCTGATAATACCTGTATAGTAGCAGCTGAAAAGCCACACATTGGAAACACTGGTGTTCCTTTCATAAATAAGACCACATCATTTGATTTAATTTCATTTTTAATATTTTCTGAAACGTCAATTATACTATTTTCTTCCATATTTACTCCGTTTTTGTTTTTAGCATTAATGCATGAAGTTCATTTCCCATCTTTCCTTTTAATGAGTCATATACCATTTTATGTTGCTCTATCTTTGATTTTCCTTCAAAAGATTTTGAGATGACGGTAGCACTGTAGTGATCTCCATCTCCTCTTAAATCCTCAATACTAATTGTAGAATCAGGAATACTCTCTTTAATGTGTTTTTCTAAGTCTTCTTTTGATAAAGGCATAATAATTAAATGTTTATTAATAATTAAAAATCAAGATTACTTAATTTTATTTTTAAAAATCCAATCTATTTTACTGTTATTTGTATCAATTTCCAAAATATTTTTAAGTTCTTCTTTGGATAAATATTTTAATAATTTATTGTCAGTTTTTAGAACATCATAAAAATTCCTTTTATTATTCCATGCTTCCATTGCATTTTTTTGAACAATTAAGTATGCTTCTTGCCTGGAGAGACCTTTTTTAGTTAATTTTAAAAGAATTTTTTGACTATTATGCAGCCCACCTAACAAACTTAAATTTTTTTTCATATTTTCTGGATAGACTTTCATTGTTGTGACAATTTCATTTAATCTGCTTAATGAAAAGTCCATTGCAATACAAATATCAGGTGCCATAATCCTCTCAACACTTGAGTGACTGATATCTCTTTCGTGCCATAAAACAACATTCTCCATTGAGGGTATAACTGCACTTCTAATATATCTAGATAATCCCGTTAAATTTTCACTTAGTACAGGATTTCTTTTATGAGGCATAGCCGATGAACCTTTTTGTTTAGGATTAAACTTTTCCTCAACTTCAAGTAATTCAGTTCTTTGTAAGTGTCTTATTTCAACTGCGAAACGTTCTATTGAAGAAGCTATTATGCCAAGTACTGAAAAAAAGAACGCATGCCTATCTCTTGGAATGATTTGAGTGGATACATCTTCAGATTTTAACTTTAATTTAGATGCTACATATTTTTCAACTCTAGGATCAATACTGTCATAGGTTCCTACTGGACCAGAAATTGAACATATACTTATCTCTTCAATAGCAAATTCTAGTCTTTTTAAATTTCTCTTAAATTCATTGTAAAATGATCCTAATTTTAATCCAAAGGTTATAGGCTCAGCATGAATTCCATGACTTCTGCCGATCATTGCAGTATTTTTATATTTTAATGATTTGGATTTTAAATTTTTTAATAAAGTCTTTAGTTCTTTACATATTATTTCTCCAGTCTGCTTTAATTGGATAGAAAAACCAGTGTCTATTATGTCACTTGAAGTTATACCATGATGAAAATATTTTGAGTGTTTGTCTATATACTTACTAACATTATCTATGTAGGCATTGACATCATGTCTTGTTTGTTTTTCTAATTCGTTAATTTCATTAACATTAAATTTTGCTTTTTTTCTTATTTCTTTGGCTGCAATTTTTGGAATAATTCCAATAACTGATAACTTCTCAGCTATTAAAATTTCTATTTCAGTCCAAATTTTAAACTTATTTTCTAGTGTCCAAATTTTTGCTATTTTTGGTCTATTATATCTTGGTATCATATTGTTTTTTATAAATCATTTATCGGAAAATCTGTATTGTTTTCTGATAAAGTAAAAACTTCATTTCCTTCTTCTGTAATACCTATGGTGTGCTCAAACTGTGCAGAATAAGACTTATCTTTTGTCACGGCTGTCCATCCATCATTTAATATTTTAACTTTCCAATCCCCTAAGTTAATCATTGGCTCAATTGTAAAAAACATCCCTGGTTTTAATATTGGTCCTTCTCCTAAATTTCCAAAATGAAGTACACTTGGTGGAGTATGAAATTGTTGACCAATTCCATGACCACAAAAATCTCTTACAACTGAATAATTTTTATTTTCTGCATATTCTTGAATTTTATAACCTATGTCACCAAAAGTTTTCCCAGGCTGAGCTTCTTTTATTCCTATTTGGAGGCATTCGTATGTTGTTTTTAATAAATCTAAATGTTTTTTATTTGGCTTACCTGCAACAAACATTCTTGAGCTATCCCCATACCAGCCATCTAATATGACCGTCACATCAACATTGATAATATCTCCTACATTAAGAGATTTCTTTTCATTGGGAATACCGTGGCACACTACGTGGTTGACTGATGTACACACTGATTTTGGAAAACCCTTATAATTTAGTGGAGCTGGTATAGCATTGTTTTTTAAAATTAAATCATGACAAAAATCATTAATTTCCAATGTTGTAGTACCTGGCTTAATTAATTCATATAGTTGGTCTAGAACATGAGCAGCTAAGTTTCCAGCTTTTCTCATTTTCTCAAAATCTTTTTTTTTATATATAGGAATATTATCTGATTGCATTTAATGTTCTATTTAATGTTTTTATTTGTTAAATAACAGGATAATTATAATTAATATATTCTAATATGAGTCTTTTTACTGCTGGCATTTTAATAATCGGTGATGAAATATTATCAGGCAGAACACAGGATACGAATGCAAATTTCATAGCAAGAAATTTGACTTCTTCTGGAATTAAGCTTGAAGAAATTAGAGTAATTCAAGATAGTAAAAAAATTATAATCGACTCAGTTAAGTTATTTAGTGAAAAATATAACTATGTTTTTACGACTGGAGGAATTGGCCCTACCCATGATGATATTACATCTGAAAGTTTGGCAGAAGCTTTTAATAAAACATATGAGATTAACTCTGAAGCCTATAATATTTTAGAAAAATATTATCCTGAAGGGGAGTTTAATATTAGCAGACAGAAGATGGCAAAAATGCCATCAGATGTTGAATTAATTTATAATCCTATGACAGCAGCGCCAGGCTTTAAATTAAGTAATGTTTTTGTTTTACCTGGAGTTCCAAAAATTATGGAGCAAATGCTTCAAGATGTTTTATTAAAATTAAAAAAAGGTAAGCCTAAAAAAATCACAACTATAAACACTGACTTATTTGAAAGTAAGATAGCACCATCTTTAAATGATATTCAAAACCAATTTACTGATTGTTCAATTGGTAGTTATCCATATTTTAACTTAATCTCAAAAACAGGCGGAGTTAACATTGTGATCTCATCATGGACAATGAATTCTTTAACTGAGATAGAAAAAGAAATTATAAAGATGATAAAATTTAATGGTGGCAATTACTCTATTGTCTGATAATACATTTTCTTAAATGGCCTCGTGGTGGAATGGTAGACACAAAGGACTTAAAATCCTTGCCCTTTTGGGAGTGCCGGTTCAAGTCCGGCCGAGGCTACCACTTTTTGTTGATAAACAATGTTTAGCTTTATAACTTTAGGAACTAATAACTTAAAAAAAAGTAGAATTTTTTATGATGAGTTACTTCAATCTATTAATATTAAAAATGTTTTAGAAACTGATAGATATGTTGGTTATGCAAAAAATTCTTCATTAAACAAAGTTGAGTTCTATCTTATGCTGCCTCATAATAAGCAAGCTGCAACTTTTGGAAATGGTACTATGGTTACATTTAATATTAGTTCTAAAAAAGAGGTGGATATGTTTTATAATTTAGCATTGAAACTAGGAGCAACTGACGAAGGTTTGCCAGGACCTAGACATGATAAGGATTATTATGCCTATTTTAGAGATTTAGATGAAAATAAAATATGTGCTTTTAGCTCTGATTAAATTTAATATTCAAACTGCTCATTTAAAATTTTATCTTCAATAGAGTGATTGTTATCAAATAAAATTCTACAATTCTTATCTTGTGATGATTGAATAGTAACTTCTTTGATATTTCTAAACTCTATATTATCTGCTGTGACACTTACTTTTCTATCTTTAAAATTGATAACTGTAATTTCTATTATATTTTT
Organism: uncultured Alphaproteobacteria bacterium; assembly: GCA_902511405.1. GTDB lineage: Bacteria > Pseudomonadota > Alphaproteobacteria > HIMB59 > CACPNW01. The sequence continues at coordinate 28,464 of CABXEZ010000011.1, read as the reverse complement.
TTCTGAGAGTAGGGCGCCTCTCCATCTTCTAGGTCTAAAGGCACTAATTGGGGTTAGTGCTAATAGTTTTGAGTCTAATGGAAGTATGCTTCCATGAGCTGATAAATTATAAGCAGTACTTCCAGCTGAAGTAGAGACAAGTACCCCATCGCATATAAGCTCTTTCATTCTAGTAGTTTCATTTATTTTAATTTGAAATTTTGAGGCCTGGTGACTTTGTCTCATTAATGAAACTTCATTGTAAGCAATTGAGTCATAGATTTTATTATCCTCATCTTTTGCGGTCATTTTTAATGGCTTTAAATCTGTTGATTTTGAATTTTTAATTACATCTTTTAAATCTTTATTGCTTGCTGAATTCATTAGAAATCCTATTGAACCATAATTAATACCAAAGAAAGGTTTATTTAATTCGTTAAAATCATGAAGTGATTTTAGTAAAATACCATCGCCTCCAATTGGGATAATCATATCAGCTAACTCGGGATCAGTTTGATTGTATGACTTAATATACTCTTCTTTAGCTTTAATAGCCTCCGATGTGTTTGAGGAAATAAAATGAAATTTCATTATCCACCTGTCTCATTCATATGTCTATTAATGTAAGGTTTTGTTTCAGAGTTAATAATAAAATCATGTCGCTTAGGTTTAACGCTTAAAGCAAATCTTATTTTTTCTTTAATAAAATCATCACCTCTATCTGATCTTAAAATTTCTCTAAAATCTACAAAATCATTTTGACCAAGACACATATATAATTTTCCTGTACTTGAAATTCTAACTCGATTACATGTGGCGCAAAAATTATTAGACATTGGTGTGATAAATCCAATTTTAATATTTAATTTGTCACTCGTATAATAATTGGATGGGCCTCCTGTTTGGTAATCGGATTGATTAAATTTATAAATACCATTTAATTCTTTATATATTTTATCCAAACTAACAAACTGCATATGTCTTGGCATATCAGTATCACTCATAGGCATAACCTCTATAAATGTAAGGTCTAATAATTTACTATTTGCCCAATTAATAAGGTTTGTCATTTGGTATTCATTAAAGTTTTTAAAAACCACTGTGTTTATTTTGACTTTAATATTATTGTTAAGTGCTTCGTCAATTCCCTCAAAAACATTATCTAAATTACCAAAACGAGTAATTTCTTTGAACTTTTCTTTAACAATTGTATCTAGCGATACATTAATTCTATTAATTCCATTGTCTTTCAATTCTTTTGCATATTTTTTTAATAGAGTTCCATTTGTTGTGAGAGTAATCTCTTTTAAATTTGTGAGGGATTTTTTCTTATTTAAATTTTTTATAAGATGAATAATATTTTTTCTTACAAGAGGCTCACCACCTGTTAATCTTATTTTCTCAACTCCTAAGTCGATAAAATTGTCACAAAGCCTTTCAATTTCTTCTAAGCTAAGAACATCACTTTTGGGCAAAAAATTCATTTTTTCTTTCATGCAATAAACACATCTCAAATCGCATCTATCTGTTACAGATACTCTTAAGTAATTTATTTTTCTAAGAAATTGATCAACTAGTTGCATTAATATTAATTATTTCAAGATTGACTTTAGATATATTAATTGTTTTTTTACCAACATTTTCAAAATTAATTGTAATTAAATCATTTATTGACGATTGAATTTGACCAATGCCCCACTCATTTTTTTTATCTGTATTTATAACAAATATTCCAGGTGTATAAAGACTTGAGTAACTATCAATCATAGATAATCTTTATATATTATTTAGATTAATTTAATCTTTTTTCAGCCTTTTCATGCATCTCTTGTGCTTCTAGGCTCAAAGTAGCTACAGGACGAGCCTCTAGTCTTTTTAATCCTATTGGCTCTCCTGTTTCTTCACAGTATCCATAGGATCCATCTTCAATTCTTTGAAGTGCAGAATTAATTTTGTTAATTAATTTTCTTTCTCTATCTCTAGTTCTTAATTCAAATGATCTATCAATTTCTTCAGAAGCTCTATCAGTAATATCTGGCTTGGCTTCATTATCAGACTGTAAATTGTTAAGAGTTTGACTAGATTCTTTTAAAAGTTCATTTTTCCAAATAAGAAGTTTTTGTTTGAAATACTCCTTCATTTTAGCATTCATGAATTTTTCTTTTTGAGTAGGTTTGTAATTTTTTGAAATTTTAGCCATTTTTTAATCCGATACGATCTATCAAAAGTAATTTATAATTCAAGATTTATATTATTAAATAAATATTACTATTTTTCAGTAATTTAATCTTATTATATAAGGAGAACAAAAATAGAACTTTAAAAATGAGAACAAAACGTGTACAAAAAAACAAGATTTGCAAGAATCACAATAAAAAACTAACAAATATTGGAGAAAACAATGTCTCAAGCTAAATTAAAGGTAATAGAGAATAACACAATGGACAAAGTAAATAGAAGTAAGTCATTAGAAGCGGCCGTTAGTTTAATCGAAAAAAACTATGGAAAAGGCTCAATTATGAAGTTGGGATCAAAAACTAATGTAGACATAGAGTCAATATCAACTGGCTCTCTTGGTTTAGATATAGCCTTAGGTATAGGTGGTGTTCCAAAAGGTAGGATAGTTGAAATATATGGTCCTGAAAGTTCAGGAAAAACAACGCTGGCAACACATATTGTAGCTGAGTCTCAAAAAAAAGGTGGAAATTGCGCATTTATTGATGCTGAGCATGCTCTTGATCCCGCATATGCAAAAAAATTAGGTGTTAATCTTGAAGAGCTTTTAATATCTCAGCCTGATACAGGTGAGCAAGGTTTAGAAATTGCTGATTCTCTTATAAAATCCGGAGGTATTGATGTTTTAGTCATTGATTCTGTTGCTGCACTTGTCCCAAGAGCTGAGCTTGAAGGTGATATGGGAGATTCTTTACCTGGATTACAAGCTAGATTAATGAGTCAAGCACTTAGAAAATTAACCAGCTCTATTGCTCAATCAAATACATTGGTTGTTTTCATAAATCAGTTAAGAATGAAAATCGGCGTAATGTTTGGTAGTCCTGAAACTACAACAGGTGGAAACGCTCTAAAATTTTATTCCTCTGTTAGAATGGACATAAGACGAATAGGTGCAATTAAAGATAAAGATGAAATTGTTGGCAATCAGACAAGAGTTAAAATAGTTAAAAATAAAGTTGCACCACCATTTAAAGTTGTAGAATTTGATATTATGTATGGCGAAGGTATCTCTAAACTAGGGGAGCTTGTTGATCTTGGAGTTAAAGCTGAAATTATTGATAAGGCAGGATCTTGGTTTGCATATAAAGATCAAAAAATTGGCCAAGGTAGAGAAAATGTTAAAAACTTTCTTAGGGACAACCCTCCTATAGCTCAAGAAATTGAGAATAGAATTCTTGAAAATGCAGGAGTTGTTGAAAAAGCAATGATGGAAGGTGAGATTAAGCCTAAAGCTAAAGAAGAAAAAACTGAAGAATAATAAATATTTATTTTAATTTTAAAAAAAGGGGGCTTTGCTCCCTTTTTTTTTGATTAGACATAGTAAAAATCAAGTTATAATACGTCATCATGAATTCAAGTGAAATAAGATCAATTTTTTTAAATTATTTCAATAAAAATGGACACGAGATTGTTCACTCAAGTCCTCTTGTTCCTCATAATGACCCCACTCTAATGTTTGCTAATTCTGGTATGGTTCAGTTTAAAAATATTTTTACTGGTAAAGAAAAAAGAGATTATAAACGCGCTGTTACATCACAAAAATGTGTAAGAGCTGGTGGCAAGCATAATGATTTAGAAAATGTTGGTTACACTGCAAGGCACCATACATTTTTTGAAATGTTAGGAAATTTTTCTTTTGGAGATTATTTTAAAAATGAAGCAATAGAATTTGCATGGAATTTAATAACGAAAGAATTTGGTATTGATAAAAAAAAACTACTTGTCACTGTTTTTAATGAAGATGAAGATGCCTATAATTTATGGAAAACTATTGCAGGCTTAGATGATGATAAGATTATAAAAATTAATACATCTGATAATTTCTGGTCAATGGGTGATACTGGACCCTGCGGTCCTTGCTCTGAAATATTTTATGATCATGGAGATAAATATCCTGGCGGACCTCCAGGAAGCCCAAATGAAGATGGTGACAGATTTATAGAAATTTGGAATTTAGTATTCATGCAATTTGAGCAAATAAGCTCATCTGAGAGAGTTAATCTTCCTAAACCTTCAATTGATACAGGGATGGGTTTAGAGAGAATTACAGCCTTATTAAATGGCACTAATGATAATTATAACACAGATCTTTTTAATCCTCTGATAGATAAATCAATTCAGCTATTAAATAATGATAGTTTTAATGAAAGTCCAAGCCATAGAGTAATAGCAGATCATTTAAGATCTTCATCTTTTTTAATTGCAGATGGTGTAACACCCTCTAATGAAGGTAGGGGTTATGTTTTGAGAAGAATTATGAGAAGGGGAATGAGACATGCTCACTCTCTTGGAAATAAAGACCCAATTTTTGCTAAAATGTTTCCTACATTGCTAGATACGTTTCAAAATTCTTTCCCTGAATTGGAAAGAGCTAATGATTTAATTTTAAATACTTTTTTAAATGAGGAAACAAAATTTAAAGAAACGGTTGAAAAAGGACTAAAAATTTTAGAAGAAGAAATTTCCTCATCTCCAAAAAAATTAGATGGAGAAATTGCATTTAAATTATATGACACATATGGTTTTCCTCTTGATTTAACTCAAGATTACCTGAGATCAAAAAATATTGAGGTAGATATTGATACATTCAATATAAAAATGAAAGAGCAGAAGGATAGGGCACGACAAAGTTGGAAGGGCACAGGTGACATTGAAGATCAAAAAAAATGGTTTCAAATTACTGAAAATTTAAGCCCAACTGAATTTTTAGGATATGAGCAAACTGAAACTGAAAGTGAAATTATTTCTATTATTAAAAATGATACTGAAGCTGAACTTCTATCAGCAGAAGATGAAGCTATTATCATTCTTAATCAAACACCTTTCTATGGAGAAAGTGGTGGGCAAATTGGAGATAGTGGAAAAATTATTTTTGAAGATAATATTTTTGAAGTGTATGATACGACTAAATTATTTGGATCATTTTTTTTACATCATGGAAAAGTTAAAAATGGTCAATTTTCAAAAAAAGAGAGTGTGACTGCAATAATTGATAGAAATAAACGTCAACTAACTAAGTGTAATCACTCGTCAACGCATTTATTACACTCTTCACTGAGAGAAGTTTTAGGCAATCATGTTTCTCAAAAGGGATCTTTAGTTAATAATGAAAAGCTGCGATTTGATTTTAGTCATAATGAGCCAATAAGCTCTGATAATATTATTAAAATTGAAAATTATGTTAAAATGGAAATTACTAAAAATTCTCCTGTTAATACAAAAATAATAGATCATCAAAAAGCAATTGAAGAAGGCGCTATGGCTTTATTTGGAGAAAAATATGGTGATGAAGTGCGTGTTGTATCTATGGGCAGTAAAGAGGGTGAAAAAATATTCTCTAAAGAGTTGTGTGGTGGTACACATGTGAATCATACAGGGGATATAATTGATTTTAAAATTATTAATCAGTCAAGTGTGGCATCAGGCATCAGAAGGTTAGAGGCTTTAACTAATATTTCAGTTAAGCAATTTGAAAATGAAAAAATTCGATTAAATAAACAAAAAGAAGATGATAATAAAATAAAAATTGATCAACTTATTAAAGAGATACAAAAAATTGATGGTAACTTTACATATTCCAATAAAAATAATGATAGTTTGGCAAATCAAATTAAAGAATTAAGAAAAAGCTTAGAAAATAAGAAGCAAAATTTAAATAAAGAAAATACATCTCAAAATATTTTAAGTGAAAAGATTAACGATACAACATTTGTATATCTCGTTACGGATGATTACCCACCTAAGTTACTTAAGCAATTTGTAGATGATCAAAAAAATAAATATCAGCAAAAGTGTGTATCTTTAATTATATCTTCAAATGCTAATAAATTATCAATTGTTCTTGGTGCCACAAATGATCTTATTGATAGTTTTGATTCATCAAAGATTATTCAGGAAGTTTCAAAAATATTAGGAGGAAAAGGTGGGGGAGGTCGTAAGGATATTGCTCAAGCTGGAGGAGCTGATTTAACTAACTTAGAAGATGCAATAAATAAAATTAGAGACAGTCTAAATTTTTAGTTTTTCTTCCAAATTTACTTTTAAAGCTTCTAGAAAGTCTTGAGTATTTAGCCATTTTTGATCAGAGCTAATTAGAATTGCTAAATCCTTTGTCATTTTCCCTGATTGAACAGTATTTATACAAGTATTTTCAAGACTCTTAGCAAAATTGACCAAATTAATATTGTCATCAAATTTACCTCTAAATTGCAAACCCCTTGTCCATGCAAATATTGACGCTATCGGGTTGGTCGATGTCTCTAAACCTTGTTGATGATTTCTATAATGTCTTGTTACTGTTCCATGAGCTGCTTCAGCCTCTACTGTTTTACCATCAGGTGTCATCAAAACACTTGTCATTAATCCAAGTGATCCATATCCTTGTGCAACAGAGTCAGATTGGACATCTCCATCATAGTTTTTACAAGCCCAAATAAAATTACCTTCCCATTTAAGAGCTGTTGCAACCATATCATCAATCAATCTATGCTCGTAAACTATATTTTTTTCTTTAAATTTTTTAGCAAACTCAGTTTGAAAGACATCTTCGAATAAATCTTTGAATCTTCCATCATATACTTTCAAAATTGTGTTTTTAGTAGATAAATAAACTGGCCAACCTAGTTCTAATCCATAGTTAAAACATGCTCTTGCAAAATCAATAATTGACTGATCAAGATTGTACATCGATAGAGCTATTCCTTCTTTTTCAAAATTATAAACATCTTTAGTGAATCCCTCACTTCCATCTGATGGTTCAAATACCATTTTTAGTTTTCCAGGTTTTGATATTAGTGTGTCTGTAGCTCTATACTGATCTCCAAAAGCATGTCTTGCTACTACAATAGGTTTATTCCAGTTGGTAACAATTCTTGGAACATTCTTGCAGATAATTGGTTGTCTGAAAATTGTTCCTCCTAAAATATTTCTTATTGTGCCATTAGGAGAGCGCCACATTTTTTTTAAATTAAATTCTTTTACTCTATCTTCATCGGGCGTGATAGTTGCGCATTTAATGCCAACTCCATATTTTTTTACGGCTTCAGCCGCATCAATTGTAATTTGATCGTCAGTATTATCACGACTAGTAACCCCTAAATCATAGTATTTTATGTCAAGATCAACATATGGAAGTATTAATTTATCTTTGATAAATTCCCATATTATCCTTGTCATTTCGTCTCCATCCATCTCAACGACAGGTGAATTAACTTTTATTTTGTCCATGATTTTAATATTTTATTTAATTGTTTAGGGTTCTTTATTACTTGGAATTGATTTTGTAAATTTTTATTTCCAAATTTATTTTCAATAATTTTTTCAAATTGTTTTATTAATGGAGACCAATAATTATCAAAATTTAAAAAAATAATTGGCTTATTGTGTAATTTAAGTATCTTCCAGGATAATACTTCTATAACCTCTTCTAGAGTTCCTGTACCTCCAGGTAAGATTAAAAATGCATCTCCTAACTTGAATAAATATTCTTTTCTTTTACTCATATTAGAAACAACTTTTAATTTATTAATTTTTAAGCTTACTTTTTCTTTTTTTATTAAAAATTTTGGAATTACTCCAATAACTTCTTTTTTCAAATCTGCTAAAGTTTTTGCAATTACACCCATTAACCCAACATTTCCTCCACCATAGATTACTTTAATATGATAATTTGATATAATCGTTGCAACTTCTTTAGACATTTTAAAAAATTTTTTATCTATTTTATTAGATGCTGAACAGTAGATAGTAAGAGATCTTATTTTCATGTTAATTTGGTATCGTAGTTATATAATATTAAAAATAGTAATATACTTTTAATGATTATTAAATAAGTTGAATGATAGAGCTTTTAATTAAGATTTGGCTTTATTTCTATACCAATTAACTACATTTTCTTTTAGCATTAAAGCTGAAGGTGTAACTATTAAAGTGAGAATTGTGGCAAATATCAATCCAAAAACTATGGCAGTTGATAATTGAACCCACCATTGTGTATCTGGAGAACCTCTTGTTACTTCTCTTGTAACAAAATCAATGTTAGTCATTGTTACCATTGGTAGTAAGCCTAGTACAGTTGTAGTTGTTGTAAGTAATACTGGTCTTAATCGCTGAGCCCCAGTTTTTACAATTGCTTCTTTTACATTTTCTGTCTTAGTTTTTAAAAAATCAAATGTATCAATTAAAATAATATTATTATTCACAACAATACCAGCTAGAGCAATAACACCTACACCGGTCATAACTATTCCAAAGGCTTGGCCCGTAATCATTAAACCTATCAATACACCTGCTGTTGACATTACAACTGCAAAAAGAATCAATAATCCACTATAAAAACTGTTAAATTGTAAAAGCAGGATCATTAACATCATAAATAGGGCAACACTAAATGCTTTTGTTAAAAATGACTGCGCCTCTTTCTGATCTTGGTTTTCACCAATGAGTTCAGCTCTTACATTTCCGTCTAAATTATATCTTGGTAAGTCAGTCATTAATTTACCTCTTATAAAGGGAGGTTCATTAGTAATTCCAAGTACATATTCTAATTCCCTGACCTTGAAATCAGCAAATACACCAGGCTTTACATCAGCCTGAATATTAATTGCATTTTTAGAGTCAACTCTTATGATATTTCCGGTTGTGTTAGCTGCTTTAATATCTACGAAATTGGAAATCGGAACAAGACCATTTTGAGTAGATATTCTTAAGTTATTAATTGCATCCAATGTTCTACCTTCGTTAGGGTATCTTAAGTACATTGGTATACTATCATTAGAATCTTCAGGTCTGTATTCTCCCAATTTTAGTCCGTTTGTTGCAAGTTTTATAACATTACCAATAGAGTTAATATTAACTCCAAATTTAGAAGCTTGTTTTCTATCTACTTTAATTTCCCACTCAATTCCCGGCGCTGGTAAATTATCTTCGATGTTCATAAGTTCGGGGTAGTTATCAATAAATTTTTTTAATTTTGCTGATTCAAATAAAAGTAAATTTTTATCACTGCTTGTTAGTTTGATGTTAACAGGTTTACCTGCTGAAGGGCCACCTTCTTGTTCTCGTGTCTCAACTTTAATACCTTTAATAGATTTAGTAGCTGTAAGAATTTCATCTAATATTACTAATGATGGACGTCTTTTGTCCCAGTCATTATATTCTAAACTTATTGAACCAATAAAATCTTCTGATGATTCTGATTGTTCTGAAACATTTCCACTTAAAGAATAAATACTTTTAAATTCATTATTTCTATTTTGAATTTGTAAAATGATGTTTTCTACTCTTCCAACATAATCTTTTTTTTCTTCAACTGACAAATTACCTCTAGCAAAAACAACTATCTTTGCTAGATCAGGCTCTACACTTGGGAAAAATTCTACACCTGAACCTATTCTGGTATAAGAAAAATTAACAGCAATGAGCACTATTACTGCAGAGATTAAAACTTTTGCAGGATGATTTAATAGGAAGCTTATAATTTTAACATATAGTCCTATAAAACCTTTTATATTTGAAATAGAGATATTTGAGTCTGAAGATAAAATTTTAGCTGACTCTGAAATCTCCTCACTACTAACTGCTTTGTCTTGAGTAAATTTGTATATTCTTGGTATAATTTTTGAAAATACAAATATAAATACTACTATGGGAAGTAAAAATTTAATTATTGTTAATGGAATATTTAAGTAACTGATTGTATTGAATCCAGAACCATAAGAAATTAAATTAAACACTATCAAGGCAGAAACTAGTGGAATTATTAACTGAAGAAATATTCTCGCTAAATTATTTAAAACTGTTCCGAGTACAGGAACAAAAAGTAATGCCATAAACAATGAAGAGGTTAGGACACATATTAATGTAATAGGTAAGTATTTCATGAACTCTCCAGCTAATCCAGGCCAAAAAATTAGAGGAAGAAAAGCTGCCAGAGTTGTTGCTGTTGAAGATATAATAGGCAGTGCCATTTTTTTAGAAGCTTCTCCGTATGCTTGAACAACTGTTAAACCTTCTTTCAGTTTTCTATCAGCATATTCTACTACAACTATTGCTCCATCAACAAGAAGACCTACTGATAAGATTAGAGCAAAAAGAACAACTATATTTATTGTAAAACCCATAATTGATAGGGCAAGTAAGCCAGATAAAAAGGATCCAGGAATAGATAAACCAACTAAAAGACCGGACCTAACGCCAAGTGCACCAAGAATGATTATTAATACTAATATTATAGCTGCGATAACATTATTCTGAAGACTGTTTAACATTGTTTTAATGCCCTTAGATTGATCTTGGCTATATAAAATTTTGACGGAAGGTGGGAAATTAATCGATGATGCTGAAACTACTTCTTTAACTTGGTCTATAGTTCCAATAATATTTTCTCCAATCCTTTTTGATACTTCAATTGTAACAGAATTGGATCCGTTAACATTTGCATATGATTGCCTATCTTCAAATGTTCTTTTGATTGAAGCAATATCTCTAAAGGTAATAACGGAGTCGCCAAATGATTTTATTGGTGTGTTTAAAACATCTTCAATATTTTCAAATAATCCTGGAACTTTTATTTCGAAACTTCCATCTCCGGTATCTTGCCCACCTGCTGATACCATCATGTTATTGTCTCTAACCGTGTTTATTAAAACTTGAAGATCTATATCGTAACTTTCTAGGGCTGTTTTGTCGATTAGAATATCGACTTGCTCATTTCTTTTACCACCAATTCTTGCTTCTAAAACACTTCCAATTGTCTCAATATCATCCTGTAATTCCATAGCAAGATCTTGCAATGTTCTATCAGGCAAATCCCCAACAAGTGAGATGAGTAATATTGGGAATGTACTAATATTTACCTCACTAACAGTAGGTTCATTAGCTTCATCTGGTAAGTCACCTTTTGCACGATCTACTTTATCTCTCACATCAAGCATTGCTTGATCAGCATTAAAGCCCGCATCAAATTCTAGTAATACATTACCACCACCAGAGTAGGCAGTTGACCTGACTTCTTTTATACCCTCAACGCTTTTAACTTCATCTTCAATTGGTTTTACTAATAATCTCTCAGAGTCTTCTGCTGATATACCTGTTTGACTGAGTGAAACATATATTATTGGAATATTAACATCTGGTGTAGATTCTTTAGGAATGGTAATATAAGTTGCTGCACCGGAGATTATAATAAATACTAATATACCTACAAATACTCTAGCTTTAGATAAAGCGAAATCTATAATGTTCATATTAATTAGTTAGTTACAGATTCACCAACTGCAACGTATTCTTGACCTGTTACAATTAGATTAACTTTATCAGGAAGGCCTGAAACCCATATTCCATCTATAGTATCTTTAACTGAAGTTGTCGGGTAAAATATGACGATATTTTCATCGTTGACTGCTTTTACACCAACAGTACCATCATCTTGAAGTGTTAATATTGAAGGGGGTATTTTATGAGCTTTAAGCTCAGATCCAGCTATTGTTATTTTTGTAGTAATACCACTCTTAAAAGATAAATCTGCATTATTAGCCTCAATTGTAATTTCAAAGGTTCTTGTACTTGTTTCAGCTGACGGTGAAATAAAAGAAATAGTCCCACTCTTTTTTAAACCATTAGTATTTTCGATAATTGCTTTAGTCCCTAAACTAACTTTGTTTACATCAAATTCAGAAAGGTAGCCTTGAATTTTAATAGGATTTAAATCAATAATAGTAAACATTATGTTGCCTGGAGTTATATATTCACTTTCTTCAATCATTTTGTCAGAGATGATACCTGAGAAGGGTGAGTTTATAACTGTTTTATCTATATCAAGTTCAATATTCTTGAGTTGAGATCTAACATTAGCTATTTGAGCTCCGATACTAGATTGTTGTGATTCAAAGGTAATAAGAATGTCTTCTTGATCGGATCTTGCGTTAGCAAGATTAAAAGATGCTAAACTTAATTTTGATTTAGAGCTTAAACCTTTGTCGATGAGTTGTTTTGCAGATGCAAACTCAATTTCATAAAGTTTAATTAATTCTTTGTTTTGAGATAATCTGTTAATTTTATTTTGTTCGTTTAGCTCTAGTTCTTTATTTAATCTGTCTAAGTCTTTTTTCGCACTATTTAATAATTCTATTCTGTTTTCTATAGATATTTTTATTAACTCATCACCTTTAGATACTTTATCACCTCTTTTAAAAGCAATATCTATAATGTTACCGGTTGTTTCAGATTTAACATCAATTTTTTTATTATGAGTTGTTTGTCCCTGTAGCTCAATTGATTGATCTATTTGGCTGAAGTTAAACTCTTTTACTTCAACTTTATTGCCAGTATCCTCAACTAAAACTTTTTCAACTGTTTCATTGCTTGAGTTTGTGCTTGGAGAGGTGTCATCTTGCGCGTTAACATCAGTGAATTGACCTGATCCAATCCAACCAACTACAACAAGAAGAATGAAAGAAGCTATAAAAATTGATTTTTTCATAAAAATATTAAAGTGATTTATTTTATTTAATTATTTAAGTTATATAAGAGTTTAACTGCAAAAAACAATAGTCTTTGACTGGGGTGGATAAATGAAATCAAAAGATTGGTTAAATCGCAATAAAAGAGACTTTTATGTTAAAAAAGCAAAAAAACAAGGATATCTCAGTAGAGCTGCTTATAAACTTATAGAAATAGAAAATAAATTTCATTTTTTAGCTAATTCAAAAAAAATATTAGAATTAGGAGCCGCACCTGGTGGATGGAGTCAAGTTGCTTTAGAAATAAATCCAAAAATAGAAATTACTGCAATAGATATTTTAGATCTTAAAATAAATCATCCGCAAATTAATTTTTATAAAGATGATTTCTTAAGTTTTGATTATAGTAAAAAAGAAAATTATTATGATTTAATACTCTCAGATATTGCTCCAAATACTACTGGTCATCAATCAACAGATCATTTAAGAATAGCCACAATGCTATTTGATATAATTGAGCTTCTTGAAAAAGTCCTAGTTACTGATGGGTCATTCATAACTAAAATTTGGAAGGGAAGTGAAGAAAAAGAAATGATCAAAATACTTAAGAAAAAATTTAAGCTTGTTTCATATTTTAAACCAGACTCATCGAGAAAAGACTCTGCTGAAATTTTTATTATTGCAAGAGAATTTATTAAATAAGAAATGTTAGATAACGAAACAATTTTAATTGTTGATTACGGTTCACAGTATACGCAATTGATTGCACGGAAGATAAGAGAGCAAAATGTTTATTGTTTAGTTTATCCTTATAATAAAATTGGTTCAAAATTTTTAGTAAGTAAAAATCTATCTGGAATTATTTTATCCGGTGGCCCTAATTCAGTAAAGGATAAAAAATCACCTAAATTAGATAAAAAAATACTCTCATTAAACATTCCTATATTAGGTATTTGTTATGGATTGCAATTACTTTGTAATGAATTTAGAGGAAAAATTGGTCAATCAAGTTCAAGAGAGTATGGTCACTCATTAATTAATCACAACAAGAAATCTGAATTATTTAAAGGTATCAAAAAGACCAGTCAGGTTTGGATGTCTCATGGAGATCATATAAAAAAAGAGCCAAATGGATTTGTTGTAACTTCATTTTCTAATAAAAATGTAATCTCTTCTATTGAAGATAAAAAGAAGATGATTTTTGGATTGCAATTTCATCCAGAAGTTTATCATTCCTTAGATGGAAAAAAAATATTGTCTAATTTTCTGTTCAACATATGTAAAATTTCTACAAAATTTAAGCTAGAAGATTTTCTTTTTAATAAAATTAATGAACTAAATAAAAAATTAAAAAATAAAAAAGTAATTTGTGGATTATCAGGTGGTGTTGACTCCACTGTAACTTCTTTTTTATTACACAGGGCTATAAAAAATAACTTATACTGTATTTTTGTTGATCATGGACTTTTAAGACATAATGAATCCAATGAAGTAGTATCAATTTTTAAAAAAAAATTTGGAAATAATTTTATACGTGTTGATGCGTCAAATATTTTTTTATCAAAATTAAAAAAAATAAAAGATCCAGAGAAAAAAAGAAAAATTATTGGAAAAACATTTATTGAAGTTTTTGAAAAAGAGGCAAAAAAAATTAAAAATGTAGAATTCCTTGCTCAAGGCACTTTATATCCAGACATAATTGAGAGCATTCCTTTTTTTGGTGGCCCCACAGCTAAAATAAAAAGTCATCATAATGTAGGAGGCCTTCCTGAGAAAATGAATTTAAAAATTGTCGAACCGCTTAAAGAGTTGTTTAAAGATGAGGTCAGGCTATTAGGAAAAAAACTAAGTATCAGCCCAGATCTATTAAACAGACATCCTTTTCCAGGCCCTGGATTAGCTATTCGGATACCAGGAGAGATAGATAGAAAAAAAATTGATATATTACAAAGAGTCGACAACCATTTTATAACCTATTTAAAGGAAAAGAATATCTATAAAAAAATTTGGCAAGCTTTTGCGATCTTACTGCCAGTAAAGTCTGTTGGCGTAATGGGTGATGAGAGAACATACAGCTATTCTATCGCTATTAGAGCCGTAACCTCGGTTGACGGAATGACTGCTGATTTTTATATGTTTAGTAAAGAGGATTTAACTGAAATCTCTAAAAGAATAATAAGCAACGTTAAAGAGGTAAATAGAGTTCTTTACGACTTTACTTCAAAGCCTCCAGGTACCATTGAGTGGGAATAACAATTTAATTAATCACAATAAATAATTGTGATCTTCTGATTGATAATAATAATTTATCTATATCTTCGAACTTACTGTTTTTTTTATTAATAAAAAGTTGAAAAAGAGTTTTCTTTTTCTTTTTTTCTTTATATTTTTTTAAGATACAATCAGGTGATGCATGTGTATGTTTAAAGAATGAAAAAATTGCTTCATTTGAATTAAAATTTAAAGCATAATCTTTCCAGTTACCATTTGATACGCCAATTGAATAGCAATTGAGAATTTTACTTAATTCTGATTTTGAAAAATATAGTTTATGATTGTTTGAAATGGAAGTAGGTGATACTGGATCCATAAAAATTAATATATTGAAAAAAAACATGCCTGTAAACGCTACAAATGATAAATTTGGTTGGATAGCTCCTGATTTTAATCTTTTAGACGTAAGTGGTAAAAAACTATCACTAAATGAAATATCAGGCTCTAATGGGACGGTTATCGCCTTTATTTGTAATCACTGTCCTTATGTTATTGCTATTGCTGAAAGACTTGGCAAAGAAGCTAAAGAATTGAGTAAATTATCAATTAATACAATCGCAATAATGTCTAATGATGTAATGCAATATCCAGACGATTCATTTGAAAATATGAAATTATTTGCAAAAAATTACGATTTTATATTTCCTTATCTATTTGACGAGTCACAAGAGGTGGCAAAACAATATGGCGCTGTTTGTACCCCTGATATTTTTGGATTTAATAACAAAAATTTGTTGTGTTATAGAGGGAGAATAGACTCTGGAGTAATGAATTCTGACCATAAAAAAATTGATAGAGAGTTGTATAACGCTATGGTAAAAATAAAAAATGATGGTATTGGGCCAGATAAACAATTAAATAGTTTTGGCTGCTCGATCAAGTGGAAATAAAATGAATGATAAAGTAATTAATAAGAAAAGTTTTTTATCTCAAGTAACTGAATTTATAAAAACTAACTTAAGAAATATTATAATACTTCTCTCTTTATGTTTTGTATTATTTTTGGCTTTTCAAATTTATTCATTCTATATTTCTAATAAAATTCAAAAAAATAGCATTTCATTTTTTACTGCGCAAAACACTGATGATCAAAATGTTATAACAGACACAATGACAAAGCTCAGTGATGACAACACCTTTTATGGTGTGCTTGCTAAATTAGAACTAATAGAACTTAATTTTAAACAAAATAACATTAAAGATTCTGTATCAATGTATCTAGAAGTAATTAATACAAATAACCTAGACGCTGTTTACAAATCTGCAATTGCTTCGAAAGCTTCTTATCAATTAATTGATATTAATTTAGAGGATTTATCCTCAGATTATTTAAACATAATTAATGATTTTATATTTTATATTGATGATGAAACAGACTCTTATAAAGGTATAAAATTAGAACTTCAGTATTTAACAAAAATTTTAGAGGCAGAAAAAAATAGCATTAATTATTCGAGCTTTAATGAAGTAAATGATATTTATGAAAATATAATGAGCTCCGATGTTGTGTCTTCTGCTATAAAAGAAAGAGTTAATAAAATTCATGAGTTTTACTCTAATAAATAGAAGTTTTTTTTTAATACTTTCACTCCTGTTTCTTTTTTCCTGCAGTACAAAAACTGTTTATGAAAAAATTAAACCTAATACTTATGAAGTTCCATTAATTGAAAATATTGATGATGAAAAAATAAACATTATTAATATAAATAATAACCAAATTAATTATGGAAATGAAATATTACTAAAAGATTTTAAAAATGACACACAGTTTTTCAATAATATAATAACTGATAATGATGAAATCTATGCCTATAAAAATAAAAAATTATATAACTTTGATTATACCACCGGGCATTTAATTTCTACACAAGACCTCACTTTATCGAATGATGATGATGATATATTAATTGCTTTTGAAAAAATTGATAATTCTTTTCTTTTATCATTTAAATCTGGATCGATATTTAGATTAAATCATAATTTTGCATTAATATGGAAGCATGAGTCTAAAAAGAAATTAAATACTCAACCTTTTATATCTAATGAGCAAATTATATTATTATTCGGTGATGAAATAAGAGGATTGCAGTTTGAAGACGGAAGTCAAATATGGTCTGAGACTTATCAAAACATGCCTATTTATCAAGCAGCAGGCGGTCAAGTAGCTAGTTTTTTTAATATTATTTATTTTATTTTACCGAACAACATAATTGGTGCAATTGATTTAAATTTTGGATCAATTCATAATTCTAAGTTTGATGACATTCCTTTAATTAGTTCAATAAATAACACAAAAGATAAAATACATACTTATGATAATTACCTAGTTTATATAGATGAAGGAAAGTATCTTTACACCTTTGATATATTCGATGATGAATTTATTCTTTTTAAAAAAAATATTAATTTATTTTCATCAAGTTTTTTATTTAATAATTCCATCATCATAAAAGAAGGAAATCATCTTCAATCTATTAACCTCAGTAATGGTAAGACTTATTGGCTAATAAATGACAATAAAGTTTCAAAAAAATCTGAAATAGTTAATGTAAGAAATTACAAAAAAAATATTGAAGTCTTTTTGAGTAATGGTGATGTTTTAACAATAAATAATAAAGAATTAACAAATATCACTAATTTAGATATTGGAAAGATAAAAGATGTATCTATTAAAAAGCAAAATATTATTGTTTATGCTAAAAATAAAAAAACTTTAATTTTTTAAAAATGAATTTTTTATTGATAGGCAGACCCAATGCTGGGAAATCTTCACTGTATAATATTTTAACCTCTGGAAAAAATAATATAATTCATAAAGAGGAGGGCACAACAAGGGATTGGCATAAAAGCAGCGTAAAAGAATTAGAAAATATTTTTATTTATGACACTCCTGGAGTCATAATACAAAATGATAAAATTGATAAAGTCCATTTTTCTGACTTGTTTAATTCAATAGATAAACTGATATATGTTATGGATTTTAAAGAAAAAAATTATGAAAATGAAATTCAATCAATCAACAAATTAAGAAGTTTAAATAAAGATATTTTATTAGTAATCAATAAAGATGATAATGATAAAAAAAATTTAGATACAACTTTATTTGGTATTAAAGATGTATTTTATATCTCTTGTGCTCACAAAATAGGTATTGAAAATATTTATGAGTATTTAGAGCAGTACGAGGTTAAAATTGAACAAAAAATTGAAAACTCTTTTTCAATTGCTATTTTTGGTAAACCTAATGCAGGAAAAAGCACTTTAGCTAACTCATTAATAGGTTATGACCGCATCCTGACAAGTCCTGTTGCTGGGACTACCTCAGATTTTGTGGAAGATTCATACATTTATAAAAACCAACAGTTTAAAATTTTAGATACTGCAGGGATCTTTAAAAAAAATAAAATTGATAGTAATTCAATTAATTTTGAGGCGATAAGAAAGTCACTAGATATAATCAATAAAATTGATTTAAGTATAATGTTAATTGACTCAAATAATGGATTTGACTCTCAAATAAAAAAAATTTTAAATATGCTTATAAATAAATCAAGATCTGTGGTGATAGTATTCAACAAAATTGACACTATAGATGATAAAAATGTTTTTATAAAAAAATCTAAATTGGAAGTAAAAGAAACCTATTCTCAAACAAAAAATCTGTCTATAATTTTTATTTCTGCAAATAACAAACTAAATGTTGATAAGTTAAAATCAACTTTATATGCAAAATCTAATAGAATTGTAAAAAAAATTTCTACTGGTAAACTAAATGCTTGTCTTAAGCTCTCATCATTCGAAAAGCCTCATCCATTAATTAAAGGTAAATCAGTAAAATTCAAATATGCAGTTCAGATTTCAACATCACCTTTTACAATTAAAATATTCTCAAATTTTTCTAAAGAAATCAAAAAAAACTACAAAACTTATCTTGTAAATAATTTTATTAAAACTTTTAAAATTGAAGATACAAAGGTAAACTTAATTTTTAGTTCAGCTAAAAATCCATTTAACTAATATCTTCCTCTTCAACGCCAATAATTGAATTTAATAAACTGTCATTAAAGTTATCTATTTCATATAATAAGTAAGAGTTATTTAGTAACCAGTCGTTTAAAAAATTTAATAATTCAAAATTATTAGTGAAATAAATTATTGTACTAAAAATTATATAGCTAAATATAAACCCAAATAAAAATCCAAGAACCTTATCAACTAATAGGCCTAATATTTGTTTATCGATATCTGATGAAATGATTTTTCTGATTTTTTTTAAAATAAATAAAGAAATGAGAAAAATTAATGGAATAGATATTAATGTTGCTAGTATGCTTGTGACTTGTTCATAATTTTTTAAAAATATTAATATTAAGTAATTGTGAGTTAAGAAAATCTGATAAATTAGTATAAAAATAAATAGTAATTATTATTGAGCCTAGCCAAGTTAGTAAGCCTAAAATCGAAGCTGTTATACCTCTCCAAAAGCAAAAAATAACCAATAAGCATCCAACTGCTAAAATAATATAATCTAATGGTATAATTAATTTTTCTATCATTTTTTAAACAACATTATTAAAGACGGTAATAATATTAATACTCCAATCATCGCAAATATCATGGCCATTGATGTAAATGTGCCAAAAATAACAGTAGGAATAAAACTTGAAAGACTTAATATTGAAAATCCAAGAGCTATAGTTATTGATGTTGTGAATACTGCTAAACCAGCGCTCATATTTGTTAAATTAATTGCATCTATCATGTTATTATTTTTATTAAATTCTTTGAAACGATACAAATAATGAATGGTGTTGTCTACCGCAATACCAATAGTAATTGCTGCTATTGTTATTGTCATTATATCAAGTGGTATAGATAAAAATCCTATAATGCCCAGAATAAAAGAAGAAGCAAAAATATTAGGAATAATAGCAAGTATACTTAATTTTATTGACTGAAATAATATTAAAAACATTATAAAAATCAAAATTATAACAAAGCCCAAAGATTTTATCTGAGACTCAAACAAAGAATCCAGCATGTTATTATAGAGCACAAGCAATCCATTAACTTTATAATCTTCTAGCGTTGAGTTCTTATTATTTTCTATAAAAATATTAATGTCACTAATAATACTTTTTCTATTTATATCCTCAGAATCTTTTATTCTTGCAGTAATTTTTGCCATATTTTCATCAATAACCAGATAGGGATAAATAAGATCCTG
This sequence comes from uncultured Alphaproteobacteria bacterium, assembly GCA_902511405.1. Taxonomy (GTDB): domain Bacteria; phylum Pseudomonadota; class Alphaproteobacteria; order HIMB59; genus CACPNW01. Next base: position 8,289 of record CABXEZ010000011.1, on the reverse strand, counting down.
CTTATATGTTTCAGGAATTTCATTATACAATACTGATAATTCAAATATATTTAGAGGCACTTTGTTAATTAAATCTGCTAATTCAATTAAAGATATTATTGATTGCACTTTACCAACTTCATTTTTGTTCTCTAAATAACGGTGCACAATTGAAATCATTTCTATTTTATCTTCAGTGAACCAAATATCAGATGTATCGTTAGAAAATATATCTTCATCTAAAAATTCATCTTCAAATTCTGAGTCATCAATACCTTCTTCCTCATCATCAATAGATATAAAAAGTTCATCACTGGAATTAAAAGTTAAAATAATATCCAAAGGAGTAGTGCCACCTAATTCTTCATCAATTAATTTCATCCCTTTGTAAATTTCAGTATTTTTTTTAAAATAATTTACAAAACTATTCTCAACTCCAAGATTGAATGCACTATATATTGAGATAATGAATAATAAAAAACTTAAAACAATAATTTTCTTAGAATGATTTGACACTAAAGATATGAAATTAATTTTTAAGGTAGTTCTATTGGTTTTATGATTAGTGTTAACCGAAAAAAGTAGAATACATAAAGGAAGAATAGTGAAAGAGCATAGTAATGAAATAATTAAAGAAATTAACATGATAAAACCAAAATCTATTATTGGTTTTATATCTGTAATAATCAAAGATCCAAAAGCTACCATTGTTGTTAGCGTTGTATACAGACAAGGCCAAAACATGTTTTTTAACGTAACCGATAAGTTATTTTCATTATACTCAAGTAATCTGTAGTAATTAATAATATGTATATTCATTGAAATCGATAATATGAAAATTAATGCAGAAAAATTTGATGATATTGCTGTCACCTCTATTTGTGAAAGACCTAGTATACCAAAAATTACAATAATTACATATGAGGAAGTGAATAGGGAAATTATTACCCATTTTATTTCTCTAAAAATAAAAAATAAAACTACAATAATTATTAAAACTACTGATATGCTAAATATAATGATGTCTTTTTTTACAAAATTTATTACGTCATTTGCTATCATTTCCACACCCCCTAAGTAATAAGAGTGTTTTTTATCCGCCTCATTAATAATTTTTCTAACATTCTTTATTAATTCTTTTCTCTTTTCATCATGTAATTTTTTTATTTTAAGATATTTCTTTTTGGTAATAATTGAATTTTTAAAATCTTCTTGGGCTGATATTAGATCTAAGTTTTTATTTAGGTAAACTATTAAGGAGAAAACATTAGCATCTTCATTTAAAAGTTGATCTTTATAAACTGGATTATTTTTAAACTCTTCTATCACATCACTTATGTTTAAATCTGTGTTTTTTATGTTTTCAATATTATCAGAGTTTAAATTTGTGAGGGACGTATTATTAAGAAATAGTATAGGAGCATCTATAAAACTAAAAACATGTGAGACAGGCTCTAATTTTATTAGTTTTGATGATAGTAATTTAAAATTATCAATAAAATTTAAATCTATATCACCTTTTTTTTCAACTGCTAATACTATAAAATTTTCTGATGTAAAAATTTTGTTATAAAAATTAAAATATTTAAATTCTTCATCATTTTGTGCAACAAGAGTATCAGATGATGCATCTATTCTAAAATTTTGAATAAAAAAAAATGAAAACAGTAATATTATTAAGGCACTAAATAAGGAAAGTCTTAAATTTAGTTTAGACAAATTATCTCTCAAATTTATTAATTAATGAATTCAATATCACTTTTATTCTTTTTTCAAAATTATTTGTAAAATGTTTATCTAAATTTTTTATATAAATAAAACAAATATTATTATTTTTCTTGAAACTATCTATTTTATCCATATTTATTTTTTACAACTACATTATATTTTTTATTTACTAAATAATTGTAAATATGAATAATTTTTTTTTTTAAAAATTTTTGAAATTACGTTATTTTTAATCACTCCATTATATTATCATAATCTTTAACATTCATATCGCTGAATCTTGTATAATTTGAGTCAAAATGAGCTTTTATGGTTCCTATTGGTCCGTGTCTTTGTTTTGCAATGATTATTTCTGCTGTATTATGAGTTTTTTCACAAAGCTCTTGCCATCTACTTGTTCTTTCTAGATATTTTTCTTCAATTTCTTCAGGCTTCTTTATTGGTTCCATTCTTTCCAAATAATAACTTTCTCTAAATATAAACATAACAACATCAGAGTCTTGCTCAATAGTTCCGCTTTCTCTCAAATCTGATAGTTGTGGTCTTTTATCTTCTCTTTGTTCCACTTGTCTAGAAAGTTGCGAAAGTGCAATAATGGGAATATTTAATTCTTTTGCAATCGCTTTTAAACCTCTTGTGATTTCAGATATTTCTTGAACTCTGTTTTCATTTTTTGATCTGTTACTAGATGACATCAGTTGAAGATAATCAATTATAATTAAATCTATTCCATGAAGTCTCTGTAATCTTCTAGCTCTGGCCCTTAAAGTTGCAATTGTTAACATTGGATTGTCATCTATAAAAAGATTCAAATCTTCTAAATCTGATGTGGCTTTTGCAATTTTTTTAAAATCATCTTTCGACAACTCTGCTTTTCTCATTTTATCACCTGAAATTTTGGTTTGTTCAGCAAGTATTCTTGTTGCTAACTGCTCCGATGACATTTCTAATGAAAAAAATGCAACTTTCCCACCATCTATTAATTTTTTATTTCCTATTTCATCAATTTTTTCTTTAAAACTTTTAGCAACATTAAATGCTATATTCGTTCCAAGAGCTGTCTTGCCCATAGAGGGTCTTCCTGCAATTATGATTAGATCTGATTTGTGTAATCCTCCCAATTTATTATCTAAATCTCTTAAACCAGATGCTACACCAGCAATTTTACCTTCTCTTTTAAAAGCTTCATTAATTATGTTTACAGCGTCTTTTAATGAATCTCCAAATTTTATATATTTTCTGTCTGCACTACCTGAATTAGATAAGTTATATAAATCATTTTCAGCACTTTCTATAAGACTTTCCCCTGTATTATCTGCTTTTGTGTCACTAGTTTCGTGGATTATATTTTGACCAATACCTATTAGTGATCTTTTTAAATGTAATTCATAAATTATTTTAGCATATTGAAGTGTATTTTGAGTTGAAGGTGATGAGTCTTTAATTTGATTTAAATAAGGGGTTATTCCTAAACCGAATTCAATTTCAGAAAGATAGTTTTTAAGTGTAATTGGGGAAACAAGTATGTTTTTATTTAATAAATCTTTTATCTGTTTGAAGATTATTTGATGATTTTTATCTACAAAATGACTTTCATCTAAAAAATCTGATACCTTTTCATAATTTCTATTATCCCATAATATGCAGCCTATTAATGCAATTTCAGCATCTAAATTAGAAAATTTTTCAATTTGATTATCCGAATTTTTGATAATATTTAAAACCTGATTCTGATCCATATAATAAGACTGATAAGTATTTTTTGTCTTGATAACAATAAGTCTAATTAAAAAAAGAAATTAATAAGTTAATATCTTATTAATTATGTGAATAAATAATATTAATTTTTATTTACTTTTATACTTAAAGTGTGAGTAATATCTAAATAAGGGCTAATAATAATTTCGTGTACTCCTAAAGTCCTTATAGGGTTTTTCATATTTATATCATCTGAGTGAATAAATATTTCATCTTCTTTTAATTTTTCAAGGATTTCTTTTTTGGAAATAGAGCCATATAGTTGGTCTTTCTCATCAGCTTCTTTAAAAAATTCAATATTAAGACTTTTTATTTTTTCAATTATATTTTTAGCCTCTTCGAGTTTCTTCTCTTCCTTCTTTTTAATTTCTTCTTTAATGTTATTGTAGTACTCAAGATTTTTTTTGCTTTCTCTTAAAGCCATATTATTAGGAAATAAAAAATTTCGTGCAAACCCGTTTTTTACTTCTACCAGATCGCCAATCTTGCCAAGTTTTTTAATATTTGTTGTTAGAATTACTTTCATTTTAATAAAAATGTTTGTTGGTATACGACATTAATCCTAGAAAACGTGACCTTTTAATGGCTTTAGAAAGTTCTAATTGTTTTGATCTGGAAACATTTGTGATTCTACTCGGTGTGATTTTACCCTTTTCACTAATATATCTGTTTAAAAGTTTAACATCTTTATAATCAATTATAGGTGAGTTTTTTTGACTGAATGGGCAAAATTTTTTTCGGTCTTCAAAAGGAGAGTTTTTGTTATCATCTCTACTTCTAGATTTAAATTTTTTATTTTTTTTCATTATTAAGCTTTGTTGGAAGTTCTTGGTGTTTATCAACCCTCACAAATAAGTGCCTTATAAAGTTTTCATCTTGATTAAGTATTTTTTTTATACTTTCTAAGTTATTTCCATCTATTTCAATTTGAAAGAAATTGTAAAAAGCTTTACTAAAATGGTCAATTTTATAACTCAAATCCCTTAATCCCCAATCTTCATTGGCGATTATATTTACGGATTTTTCATTGATAATTTTTTGCAGATTTTCAAGAGATGAACTTTTAACTTTAGACGATATCTCAGGACTTAATAAAACTACAGCTTCAAAATTATTCATAAACTCCTTGGTTATATCTTAAAAATTAATTTTAAGAGAAGTATTTGTTGCATATATTTATAATTTTCAATAAATCAAGCAAATATGTCTGCAATTATTTTTCCTGGACAAGGTAGTCAATATTTAAATATGTCTATGGATTTTAATGATAATTTTGATGTTGCCAGAAACCTATTTCAAGAAATTGAAGATATTACAAAAATTAATATCCGCCAAATCATTAGAGAAAACCCTTCAGATAAACTAAATCAAACAAATTACACCCAGATTTCAATTTTCTCTGCTTCAATGGCTATTTACAAATCACTCTTAAATGAGTTTGGTATTGAGTTTTTAAAACCCATGTTTTTTTTAGGCCACTCCCTAGGAGAGTACTCAGCTTTGGTAGCAAGTAATTTTATTAATACTGCAGATGCAGCAATATTAATTAAAAAAAGAGGTGAACTAATGCATTCATCTATTGAGCCTAATGTTTCTGGTATGGCTGCAATTATTGGAAAAAATTCAGATTTTGTTGATGATTTAATAAAAAAAAATAACCTAAAAATTGTAATTGCCAATGATAATTCACCATTACAAGTTGTTGTTTCAGGTTTAATTAGAGATATTATTAGTTCGGAACAAATTTTTACACAAAATGGAGTTAAAAAATATATTAAGCTAAATGTATCAGCTGCATTCCATAGTAATATTATGACTGATGCGCAAAATAAACTAATTAACGAAATTGATAAAATTAATTTTAATACTTCTAATTTTTCCATAATTTCTAATTATGACTCAAAAATTAATTCAAATATAGATTCAATAATATATGCACTCAAAAATCAAATGGCTAACAGAGTTAAGTGGACTGATAGTATAAAAAAACTTGAGGAAACTGAAGTAACACAGATAATAGAAATTGGTCCCGGAAAGGTATTATCTGGTTTAATTTCAAGAATCACTAAAAAATTTGATATAAAGTCAATTGATAAAATTGAAGATCTTAAAAAGTTTAATTAATATGAAAAAAATTCTAATCACTGGAGCCTCAGGCGGAATAGGTTCTTCAATTGCAGATAAATTTTTAAAAAATAATTCTCAAATGATTTTGACATCGTCGTCAGACAACTCTTTAAGTAAATTGAAAGAAAAGTATGGAAATAACCATCATTATTATATTTTGGACTTTAATAAACCGGATGAAAATAATATTAATCTTAAAAAAATATCTGAGGAACATAAAGATTTAAATGTAATAGTTAATAACGCTGGTATTACCGATGATTCTTTGCTTTTAAGAATGAAAACAGATCAGTGGAATAAGGTCATTCAAGCAAATTTATCATCAAATTTTTTAATCATAAAAGCTTTACTTCCTAATATGATTAAAAATAGATACGGTAACATAATTGGAATTTCATCAGTTGTAGCAACTTCTGGGAATCCTGGACAGTCTAATTATGTTGCTGCTAAATCTGGAATGATAGGTTTTTATAAGTCTGTTGCTTTAGAAGTTGCGTCTCGAAATGTAAATGTTAACATAGTTTCACCAGGTTTTATTATTTCGCCGATGACTGATAAACTAAATGATAAGCAAAAAAATATAATTTTAGAAAAAATTCCTATGAAAAGATTCGGTCAAACAAATGAAATAGCTGATTTAGTTTATTTTTTATCAAGTGAGGCATCTAGATATATAACTGGGCAAAACATCCATATAAATGGCGGAATGTTAATGGTATAATCTATTGACATTATCTAAGTTAATATTCTATTAACTTTATAAACTAAGGAGAAAATGATGAGTGAAGTTGAAACACAAGTTAAGCAGATAGTTGTTGATCATCTGGGTATTGATGACTCAAAAGTTACACCTGAATCTAAATTTATAGATGATTTAGGTGCTGATAGTTTGGATACAGTTGAATTAGTTATGGCTTTTGAAGAAAAATTTGGAATTGAGATTCCGGATGATGCAGCTGAAACAATACAAACTGTTCAAAATGCCATAGATTATATTGAGAGTAAAAAGTAGTTACTTAGTCTATGAAGCGCGTTGTTGTTACTGGTTTAGGTTTGTTAACATCAATAGGTAATAACTTAGAAGATACTTGGGAGAATTTAATTAATCTAAAATCAGGAATAAAAAAAATTTCGCATTTCGATACTGATGGATTAAGTTGTAAAATTGCAGGTCATATATCTCATGATGAAAATGATCCTTTTTATTATGATAGATCTACCCACCTTGATTTAAAAGATATTAAAAGAAATGACAGGTTTATTCAATACGGAATTGCAGCTGCAAAAATGGCTGTCGAAGACTCAGGATTGGAAAATTTAAATGAAAAAGAGAAACTTAATGTTGGGGTAAGTGTTGGATCAGGCATTGGAGGTTTGGAGACTATTTATGAAGGCTCTATTACATTGGCAAACAAAGGTCCAAGAAAGTTATCACCTTTTTTTATCCCATCTTCTTTAGTAAATCTGTTATCTGGACAAATTTCCATTAAATATGGCTTTAAAGGCCCAAATCATTCCGTAGTAACTGCATGTGCAACTGGAGCACATTCAATTGGTGATGCAGGGGAAATGATTAAAAGAGGTGCTGCAAATGTTATGATTGCTGGAGGAGCTGAAGCAGCAGTATGCAGATTAGGTGTATCTGGCTTCTGTGCTGCAAGAAGTTTAAGCACTTCTTTTAATGATGAGCCTGAAAAAGCTTCAAGACCATGGGATAAAAATAGAGATGGTTTTATCATGGGTGAGGGGGCAGGCATTTTAGTATTAGAAGACATGGACCATGCTAAAAAAAGAGATGCTAAAATATACGGAGAGCTTATTGGCTATGGTATGTCAGGTGACGCATACCACATAACCGCACCAGCAGAGGATGGGGATGGAGGTTACAGAGCTATGACTGAAGCTTTAAAGATGGCAAAACAATCTGCTGAAGATATTCAATATGTTAATGCTCATGGCACATCTACAATATTAGGAGATAAAATTGAACTTAATGCAATAAATAGACTTTTTAAAAATAACAAAAATCTTTATGTTAGTTCTACAAAATCATCAATTGGCCATTTACTTGGTGCTGCGGGTAGTGTTGAAGCAATATTTTCTCTTCTTGCTATTAATCAAAATACTTTACCAGCAACCCTAAACTTAGAAGATCCAATTGAGTCTGGAAATGTAAACTTAATTGCAAAAGAACCTTTAAAACAAAAAACGAATATAGCCTTAAGTAATTCATTTGGCTTCGGAGGAACAAATACTGCACTTTTATTTAAAAGTATTTAGTTTTTTATTAATATTTGCTATTTATTTTTTTTATGTTTTTTTAGTAAAAGAGATCGATTTAAAAAAAGATCATTTTTTAATAAAAAAAAATGAAAATTACGAAGAGATAATTAAAAATAATATTAAAGATAATAATATTAATTTATTTATTTATAAATTAACACTTAGAGTATTATTATCTAATAATAAAATACATTTTGGAAAATTTATATTTAATAATAAACCTACTTATTATCAGATATTAAAAAATATTGTATTACCAAGCAATGTTTATAAAAAAATAACGATTATTGAGGGATCGTCAAAAAGTGATTTAAATAATATTTTATTGAATAACTTTGATGATTATTTTGAAATAGATTATGATAAAATTATCGCTGATACTTATTTATTGAGTAATGGAAGCTCTTTTTTAAC
>CABXEZ010000010.1 GCA_902511405.1 uncultured Alphaproteobacteria bacterium | reverse complement strand
AATAATTTATTTTTTGTATTAATTGAAAAATTATTTTTTAGAGTAAGTATTAAAGAAATTGAAAAACCTCTAGTTATTAATGAATAAAATTCTAAAAAAACAATAAAAAAAGATAAGTTTAAAAATAGGAATTCTAACTGCCTATCCTCAATTAAAAAAAAAAATAAATTAAAAACTAATGGAAGAAATATAACAATTTTAATAAAATTTTTTTTAATTAAAAATGATGACAATATAATCAGTAAAATTATTGAAAATTGCAGAATTAAAAATTCAGTTAAATTAAACATTATTTTAAAATCAATCTTAATTTATTTATAATATAATACCTTGCTGGATAAAAATATATTTTAGTTGTATTTTTTTGAGCTTCATCAATAATATATTTATTAGAAATGTCCAAGTTACTTGCTAAAAAATTTCTCAAAAAACTTCTTTTTTTAGTTAAAATGTTTTTATTGTATGTTTCAGTTTTTATTCCACCAATTATAAATAACTTTACTATCAAATCTTTGTTGTTTTTTAATCTTTGATATTCTTCAATATACATTTGTTTTGATACTTTATAATAGTTTAAAGTCGATTTTGAATTATAGACTTCAAAACTTGAAAAAAAAATTAGTTTAAATTTTTTAGAATTAAATTTTTTTTTTAAACATTCATAAGCAATCATTTGGTTAAAAAAATTAACATTTAAAATTTTAATTTTATCATAATAGCTATCGTTTTTTTTATCATAAATTGCACTATTAAAAAAAATAGATATATTTTCAAAATTTATATTTTCTAAAGCAAATACGAGCTTAGATAAAACTTCATTATATTTTGCATTTATATCAAAATAAGGAAAATAAAAAATATTGTTGTTTGTTAAATTTTTTTTTGAAGTTAATCCAAAAGTTTTTTCTTTTAGTGATAGTGATTTAAAAAGTTCTTTTCCAAGGCCCATTGAGACCCCAATAATAACATTAACATTCCTCATAATTTGTTTTTAACTAATGTATTAAATTTATCAGAATTAATACGATTTTTAAATAATTGATAATCAAAAATATTGTTTTTATCCTCAAAATTATAAGGGCAATCACTAGAAAATATTACTCTATCAATTGGGAAAATATGGAGTATTTTATTTATAATATATGTATCTATATGATTACTTGCCAAGTCTATAAAGCAATTTTCAAAATTAATTATTTTTTGCCAACATTTTTTAAACATTGGAAATCCTCCATACCCGAACAAAATTTTTTTAAATTTATTATTTTTAAGAAAATACTCAAGTTCAACAGCATCAATATAATCTAAAATAATATAAATAGGAAAACCATACTTATTGGCCAATTCTTGATATTCTAATAAACTAGAAATTTCAAAATTATGCCAATACAAATGAAATTTAAAACCAAAAATTTTATTTTTCATTTTTTCTATTTTATTTTGATGTTCATTTAAGCTTATACTTGAGTTTGGGTTAATCCAATACCACATATTAAGATTTTCACTATTAATTATCTTACTATACAAATTTTCATTTGTTGGATTTATTATTTTTTTTAAATTTTTATTTCCAGAAAAAATTTTCCAAAATAATTTTAGCTCATTTTTATTGTTATAAAATGAATTAGAAATTAATTTAGAAAAAAAATAACCAAATTCATTTGACAATAATTTTCTTTGAAATGAATACATAAGTTCAGATTTTTTTGGCTCCTTGCCTTTTGTACATGGGGGGCTAAGTATTGCATTATTAATTCGATTTTTTTTTAATACATCTAATAAACTATCAACATTTAAATATGCCTCGTCATAATAAACATGATGATCACAAATCATTTTACTAACCTGCTTATCATTTTTGGAAAAAAAATATAAATTAATAGAAGAATATTTTGAAATTTTGAATAATTAATTATTTTTTTACCTCTGCATAAATCTTTATAAAATTTATTTGCTATAATATGAGGATCTTTTCTTACTAGCGATTTTATAGGATTTAACTTAAAACCATACAATTTTCTATTTTCTATACCTGTATTAAGAGGGCCTGGATGAAACAATATTAATTCCAAATTTGAATCTTCCATTTTTAAAATTTCGGTAAAAACTTTTAATGTCAGTTTGGTCAGAGAGTAACTTGATGAATAAGGAATACCCACATTTATACTCCCTCCTAATATATTTACAACTTTAATATTATTAAAATTATTAATAACAAGTATTTTTTTTATTAGGTAAGATATTAATAAAAAATTTAAATTAAATGCTTTTTTATATTCATAATAAGGAATATCCTTAAATTTACCTGTCAAACTTAAAGAAGCATTATTAATTATACAATCAATTTTATTATTAAATGTTTTTTGTGAGTATTCTAAAAGTTCATCAATATCATTTTCATTTTCTAATTTAGTATTAAAATAATACACTTTATTTTTATAATTTTTTGGAAGATCTATATTTAAATTATCAATTTTTTTTTGACTTCTTGAAGTTATAATAATTTTGCAATCATTTTTTAGGAAAACATCTAAAATGGCCTTACCAAAGCCTGTTGCGCCACCAGTTATAATTATATTTTTTTTCTGCATGTTAATTTATTATAGTATTTAACAGATAATTATTATATCTTATTAATAGTTTGCGAAAAATATTAAAAAGTTGTAATTCCTAACACTCATATGGCCCTTAATGAAAAGAAGATATTAGATCATAATAAGCTTATTTCAAAGATATCAAAATTAAGAAATAGAAAGATTGTTCTTTGTCATGGTGTGTTTGATTTGTTACATCCTGGACACATAGAGTATTTCAAAGAAGCTAAAAGTTATGGCGAAATATTAATAGTGTCTCTAACTGCCGATCAGTATGTAAATAAAGGTCCTTTTAAACCTGTATTCAAACATAATATTAGAGCATTTACTCTTGCTAACTTAGAGATTGTTGATTTTGTGTTCATAAATGAAAGTGCAGATGCAGTAAAATTAATAAATATTATCAAACCAAATTTCTATATAAAAGGTCAGGACTATAAAGAAAAAACTAAAGATATAAATTTAGTAAAAGAAAAAAAGGCTGTTAAAAAAAATAATGGCCTTACACAATTTACATCTGGTAAAATATTTAGCTCTACACAATTACTCAATGATAACTTTGTTAGCTTTACAAAAGAACAAGGGCAAATTATTAAAAAACTAAAGTCGAAATTTAGTAAAAAAAATTTCACATCTCAGCTTAAAAAACTAAATAAATTAAAAGTTTTAGTTATTGGTGAAGTTATAATTGATGAATATATTTTTTGTGAAGCTATAGGTAAATCAGGAAAAGAACCAGTTATGGTTAATAAAAAAATTAAAAGTGAAAAATATGCAGGCGGCTCTATTTCTATTGCCAATTCAATATCTAAGTTCTGTAATACAGTAGAGCTACTGACTTTTTTAGGAGACAAAAAGGAGGAAAAAAATTTTATTACTAAAAAATTAGGTAAAAAAATTAAGTTAAATTTTGTTAATAAAAAAAATAGTCCCACAATTATTAAATCTAGACTCTTAGATGAATACTCAGGCAGGAAATTAGCAGCAATTTATGATTTAAATGATGAGGATTTAGATGAGAAAAATGAAAATATAATGATTAATAAATTAAAAAAAATTATAAAAAAATATGATTTAGTTGTTTTGGCAGATTATGGTCATGGATTGTTTACAAAAAAAATAATAAATTTTTTAGAATCAAATGCAAAATACTTAGCTTTAAACCTGCAACTTAATGCTCTGAATCAAAATTTTCAAAAAATAGAAAAATATAAAAAAGTTGATTTACTATGCTTACATGAGAGAGAGTTAAGGAATTATATTAGAACAAGGGAAGAGAATAATGACAAATTAATATCTAATCTAAAGAAATTGATAAAGTTTAAAAAAATAATAATTACAAAAGGAAACAAAGGTTCAAAATTATATTCAAAAAATAAAAAAATCGATTGTCCAGCTTTTGCATATGAAATAGTGGATAGAATTGGTGCTGGAGATACATTATTTGGGATAGCCTCAATATTAATTTTTTTTGAATTTAATGATCTTTTTTCTTTATTTGTAAGTAATATTGCTGCAGGAGATTCAATAAGCAATATTGGCACAGAATCTTCAATTAGTAAAAACCAACTTATCAAAAATATAGAATATCTATTAAAATAAAATGAAAATCATTGTTTTAGGTGGATGTGGTTATGTGGGGACAAATCTGGTATTAGATCTTCTTGAGGAAGGTTATTTTGTAAAAGTAATAGATAACAGATGGTTTGGAAACTATTTAGGAAAACATAAAAAACTTTTAAACATTAAAAAAGATATAAGAAGTTTAAACTTAGAAGATTTTAAAAATTATGATTATGTTATTCATTTAGCAAATATTGCAAATGACCCTTCAGTAGAACTTAATCCAGTACTATCTTGGGAAATAAATGTTTTATCATCATACCTAATTGCAGATTTATCAGTTCGCGCGGGAATTAAAAAATTAATTTATGCAAGTTCTGGAAGTGTCTATGGGGTAAAAAAAGAATTTAAAGTTCATGAAAAATTAAGTTTAAATCCAATTTCAACTTATAATAAAACAAAAATGGTAGCAGAGAGAATTTTCCTTAGTTATAAAGACTTAATGCAGATTTATTGTATAAGACCAGCAACCGTTTGTGGTTTAAGCAAAAGAATGAGATTTGATTTGACAGTTAATATGTTAACTCTTCAAGCAATAAAAAAAGGTAAAATTACTGTGTTCGGTGGAAAGCAATTCAGACCAACAATTCACATTGATGATCTTAATAGTATTTATATTCATTTTATAAAAAAGAATATTAAACCAGGAATATATAATGCCGGATTTGAGAATATTTCTATTGAAAAAATCGCCAAAAAAATTGCAAAGAAGATAAATTGTAAAATTGTATATACTAAGACAAATGACATTAGGTCTTATAGACTGGACTCATCAAAGCTTATAGCAACTAAATTTAAACCTAAATTTAATATTGATTATGCAGTTAATCAAATTATTGAAAAAAATAACAAAAGAGAACTTAAAGTCTTAGATAGTAGCTACACTGTTAAATGGATGAAAAAACTTAAGTTGGATAAATAATAATGGGTGTTGAAATTAATTTACTTGAAAAATACCCTAAAACAAAAAGGGATGTTAACTCTAGAAAAAATCATAAAACTGAGAAACATCAAAAAATAGCTAGAAAATTTGATAAAGATTTTTTTGATGGAGATAGGAGCACAGGTTATGGAGGTTATTATTATAATATAAAGTATTGGGACAAAGTAGTTGACGATTTTATCAACTATTATAATCTATCAGAAAAATCTAAAATATTAGATATAGGTTGTGGCAAGGGTTTCATGCTTTATGATTTTAAAAGAAAATTAAAAGATATATCAGTTACTGGATTAGATATAAGTCAATATGCTATAAATAACTCTATAGAAGATTTAAAGAGTGATCTTATTGTTGGAAATGCAAAGAACTTACCATTTCAGGATAATTCTTTTGATTTAGTTATATCAATAACCACAATTCATAATCTTGAAAATAATGATTTAAGAAATTCTTTAAATGAAATAACTCGTGTCACTAAAAAAAATTCTTTTATTACTGTTGATGCATATAGAAATGCATATGAGAAAGAAATAATGTATAACTGGAATCTTACTGCTAAAACCATTCTACACGTTGAAGAATGGAAAAAATTATTTGCTGAAACAGAATATAATGGAGATTATTTTTGGTTTACTCCTTAAAAATTTTTAAATGAAAAATATTCAAAAAAATCTTTTAGAAAAAATCAAACTTATTAGGATGGTAGAGGAAGAAATATCAAATAAATACTTTGAGAATAAAATGCGATGCCCAACACATCTAAGTATTGGACAAGAAGCAATATCAGCTGGTGTTTGTTTGGCAATAAACAATAATGATTATGTGGTTAGTACTCACAGATCGCATGGACACTATTTAGCAAAAGGTGGGAACATTAAAAAGATGATAGCTGAGATATATGGTAAGGAAACTGGTTGTAGTAATGGATACGGTGGATCAATGCATTTAATAGATAAAAATGTAAACTTTATGGGTAGCACTGCAATTGTTGGAAATTCGATTCCAGTAGGTGTAGGTTTAGGAGTTGCAGCAAAACTTAAAAAAAACAAAAAAATTTCTACTATTTTTTTTGGTGAAGCGGCAACCGAACAAGGAGTATTTTATGAGTCATTAAATTTTGCTGCATTAAAAAATTTGCCAATTTTATTTATTTGTGAAAACAACCTTTATTCAGTGTACTCGTCTTTAAATGAAAGACAGCCAAAGAAAAGATCATTAAAAAATATATCATCATCAATGGGAGTTGAAAGTATAAAAGTTGATGAAATTAACGTCCATGAAATTTACAAAATAACAAAAAAGTACGCAGCAAAGGTTAGAAGAACTAATAAACCTGTTTTGATAGAATTTATGACATACAGATACAGAGAGCATTGTGGACCAAACAATGATGATAATCTTAGATATAGAAAAAGAAGTGAAATAAATAAATGGAGAAATAAAGATCCAATAAAAGTTTTTGAAAAATTTTTGTTAAAAAATAAAATAGTTACAAAGGAAGAAATTTTAAATATTGAAAAAAAAATTTATAGTAATGTTAAAAGTGCATTTAAGTATGCAGAAAAATCAATGTTTCCCTCACCTAGAAACGCTTTTAAAAATATATTTGCTGATTAAAAATTATTATGCAAAAAACAATAACTTATTCTGATGCTATAAATGATGCATTACACACATCAATGAAGATTGATAAAAAAGTTATATGCATGGGCTTAGGAATAAATGATCCAAAAAATATTTTTGGTACTACAAAAAATTTATTAAAGAAGTTTGGTAGTAATAGAGTTTTTGATATGCCAACTTCTGAAAATGCAATGACTGGTATTGGAATTGGAATGAGTTTAGATAAATTTAAAGTTGTCATTACCCACCAGAGGTTAGATTTTATTCTTTTAGCAATGGATCAAATAATCAATGGTGCTGCTAAATGGCATTATATGTTTGGAGGCAAAGACAATGTTTCAATTACTATTAGATTAATTGTTGGAAGAGGCTGGGGTCAGGGGCCAACTCACTCACAAAGTCTGCAATCACTTTTTGCACACATACCCGGACTAAAAGTTGTTATGCCATCATCTGCGTATGATGCAAAAGGTTTGTTAATCTCAAGTATTTTTGATAAAAATCCAGTAATTTTTATTGAACATAGATGGCTTCATTCCTTAGAAGGAAAAGTTCCAAGTAAAAAATATTTAATTCCAATAGGTAAACCTAAAAAAATTTTAAATGGAAGCCATATAACAATTGTTTCAATGTCATATATGACAATAGAAGCAATTAATGCAGCAAAGTTTTTAAAAAAATACAATATTCACTGTGAAATAATTGATTTAAGAACTGTTTCACCAATTGATTATAATATTATTTTCAATTCAATAAAAAAAACAAAAAAGTTATTAGTTTTAGATACATCCAATAAAAGTTATTCAATATCATCTGAGATTGTTGCAAAATGTTGTGAAAATGTTTTTAAGCACTTACTATCACCTCCGAAAATAATAGGACTGCCAAATATACCTATACCTACAAGTTTTGGAATGACAAAAGATCTTTATCCTGAGTCTAAGGATATCATCAATGAAATTTTAAATATAATGAATATCAAACAAACTATACCCTATGAAAAAAATTTGAGTCATAAACATGATATTCCTCATAAAAAGTTTAAAGGACCATTTTAATGCATTTTAAAAAAATACTGGTTTTAGGATGTAATTCATTTTCAGGATCAAACTTTGTTGAATATTGTCTAAATAAAAATAAACAAGTTTTAGGTGTTAGTCGATCAAATACAGATAAAAAATATATGTTAAGATATTCTTTAAATAAAAATAAATTTTCAAATTTTCAATTTCAGATAGCTGATATTAATAAAGATTTAAATAAAATTATATCTTTAATTAAAAATTTTAAACCAGAGGTAATAGTAAACTTTATCGCACAAGGTGAAGTAAGAAATAGTTGGAGATATCCAAGAAATTGGTATGAGACAAACAGTATGAGTGTTGTAAATTTAACTAGTAAAATTTATGAATTTAAATTTATAAAAAAATATTTAGCAATATCAACTCCTGAAGTTTATGGTTCATCTGAAAAAAAAATTATTGAAAATAATTCTTACAATCCTAGCACACCTTATGCTGCTTCAAAACTTTCAGGGGATTTGCATTTAAAAACAATGTTTAAAAAATATAATTTTCCAGTTATCTTTACAAGATCCTCAAACGTTTATGGCGAATATCAACAATTATATCGAATAATACCTAAAACAATTATAAATTTAAAAAAAAATAAGAAAATTACATTACATGGTTTAGGTAATTCAAAAAGAGACTTTATACATATTTTAGATGTATGTTGCTCTTTATATAAAATTATTCAAAATGGAAAGTTAGGAGAAACATACCATATCTCTAGTAGAAATAAACTGCTTTCCATTAAAAATTTGGTAAAAATAATATGTAGAAAAATGAATAAAGATTTTGATGACTTAACAATTCTTATAAAAGAAAATTATGGTCAAGACTCTATTTATAACTTGAATTCTAATAATTTAAGAAAAAAATTAAATTGGAATGATGAAATAAGTTTAGATACAGGCATTGATTATACTTTAAAATGGATTAATGAAAACTGGGAAAATATTAAAAAAGACTCAACTGAATATAAACATATAATTTAAATGAAAAAAAAATTTAATTTTCTTCCAAATCAATACAAAGATACATCAGTTTTTAAAATAAATCATAATTATTTAAAAGAACAATTCTCTGATAATTCAGAAATTATGAAAAAAATCCAAAAATTGAATCATAATACTGACTATACTTTAGGAGCAGAAGTAGATAGGTTTGAAGATAACATAAAGAAGATTACTGACTCAAAGTATGCAATTGGAGTTGGCAGTGGTACAGACGCTATAACTTTAAGTTTAAAGGCACTCGGCATAGGAATTGGAGATGAAGTTATAACTCCTTCTTTTACTTTTTACGGAACTATAGGGGCAATTGCAATGACTGGAGCAACTCCAGTCTTTGTTGATATAAAGCAAGATCTCAACATTGATATTTCATTAATTGAAAAATCTATTACTAAAAAAACTAAGGCTATAGTGCCAGTTCATTGGTCTGGATTAATTTGTGATATGAAAAAAATAAATACTTTAGCAAAGAAACATAATTTATACATTGTAGAAGATGCATGTCATGCAATTTTAGCAGAAAGAGACCACAAAAAAGCTGGATATTATTCGGATGCAGCTTGCTTTAGTTTGCATCCTTTAAAAAATTTAAATGTATGGGGAGATGGTGGTTTTGTAATCACAAATAAAGAAAATATTAAAAGAAAACTATCTTTAAGTAGAAATCATGGGCTAATCAGTAGAGATATATGTCACGAATTCTCTGGAAACTCTAGACTAGATACCATTCAAGCAATAGTAGCTAATCAATTAATAAAAAAAATTGATAAAATAACTAAAAACAGAATAAAAAATGCAAAAAAATATGATCAATACCTATCACAATTAAAAGATATTGAAATACCTACCAGATATCATAATACTAGACATGTATTTCATATTTATTCAATTAAAGCTAATAAACGAGATTTACTATTAAAATATCTTCAAAAAAATGGGATTGATGCAAAAGTTCACTATCCCATCCCTATGCACCTTCAACCTGCTGCAAAAAAATTGAAACTTAATAAGAATAATTTAAAAATTACTGAAGAAACTTCTAAAAAAATAATTTCACTTCCAGTTCATGAATTTATAACTGATAAACAAATTAAATTTGTATCAAAAAAAATTTTAGATTTTTATAAATAATCATGCATGTGCCATTTATTAATTTAGGTCTTCAGTACATAAGGTTTAGAAAAAAAATTTTAAATAAGTTTGATGCAATCTCAAAAAATGGAAATTATGTTTTGGGTGAAGAGTTAGAAATTTTTGAAAAAAATTTTGCTCAATTTTGTAATACAAAATATGCTCTTGGTCTTAACAGTGGTTCAGACGCTTTAACTTTTAGTTTATTATCTCAAAATATTGGATATGGAGATGAAGTAATAATACCAGGCAATTCCTTTATTGCAACAGCGTGGTCTGTAGCAAACGTTGGTGCAAAAATAATATTTTCAGACGTTAATGATGACTTAAATATTAGTGTAGAACATGTCAAAAAATTAATAAATAAGAAAACTAAAGCTATTATACCCGTTCATTTAACTGGAAAAATATGTGAAATTGAAAAATTATTAGAAATTGCTAAACATTATAAAATAAAGATAATTGAAGATGCAGCTCAAGCAATAGGCGCAGAATATAATAACAAGAAAGCTGGTTCTTTTGGAATAACTGGCTGTTTTAGCTTGCATCCATTGAAAAATCTTCACGTACATGGTGATGGAGGAATGCTAACCACTAATAAAAAAAATGTTTATGAATATGTAAAAAAAATAAGAAATCATGGTTTAATTAATAGAGATTCAGCTGTTCTATGGGGATACAATTCACGTTTAGATAATATACAAGCGGCTATAGGTAATATAAAATTAAAAAAATTAAATAATCTAAATAATAATTTTGTGCGTATCGCGAAAACTTATAATAAAAAATTATCAAAATTTGTAGATGTGCCTTATATTGAGAGAAATAAATTTAGTGTTTATCATCGTTATATCATTAAGACTAAATATAGGGACAAATTAATGAAATATTTAACAGAAAAAAATATAGAAACTAAAATTCATTATCCAATACCTCTTCATCTTCAACCGGTTGCTAAAAATCTTAATTTTAAGAGAGGATCATTGCCAAATGTAGAAAGATTATCGAAAAGAATTTTAAGTCTTCCAATTTATCCTGAGTTAACTAAGGATCAACAAAACTATGTTATAAAAAATATTCTAAATTTCTTTAATACATGAATAAAAAAAAATATCTAAAAGCTGCTATTTTAGAAAATATTGGATCTCCTTTAAAAATTATTAAAAAAATTGAAATACCAGAACTAAAATATGGCCAGGTATTAGTGAAACTAAAGTATGCTGGAATTTGTTATAGTCAAATAATGGAGATTAATGGCAAAAGAGGGAAAGATAACTATTTACCTCATATGCTAGGTCATGAAGGTGTAGGTAAAGTGATTAAAAAACACAAGACAGTTAAAAAAATTAAAATAAATGATTGGGTAATCTTAACATGGATACAGTCAAAAGGATTAAATGCAGATCCTATCTATTATAAATGGAATAATAGAATTATTAATGCTGGAAAAGTTACGACTTTTAGTAATTATTCAATAGTTTCAGAAAATAGAATTGTAAAAAAACCTAAATTAATGAGTTTTAAGGATGCCGTTTTATATGGTTGTGCAATACCAACTGGTGCAGGAATGATTTTCAAAGAAACAAATATTAGAAAGAAAGAATATTTATCTATTAGTGGACTTGGAGGTATAGGCTTAATTTCAGTAATATCTGCAATTGCAAATAATTATAATAATATAATCGTAATAGATATTGATGATAAAAAAATTAAAATAGCAAGAAAGTTAGGAATTAAAAATACAATCAATCCATTAAAAGAAAAAGTAGTAGATAAAATTAAAAAAATTACAAAAAATAAGATGGTAAAAATAAGTTTAGATTGCTCAGGTAAAGTTGAATCTATTGAAAATTCATTTAATATTCTGAGCACAAAAGGAAAATGTTTATTTTGTTCGCATCCCGAACATAACAAAAAAATTAAGATAGATCCATTTGAATTAATAAAGGGTAAAAAAATTGAAGGTTCTTGGGGAGGGGGAATAAAACCTGACTTAGATTTTAAAAAAATTAATAAATTATTAAATAAAATAAAATTTAATATTTCAAACTTTTTAACTACTGAATATAAATTTGATGAAATTAATAAGGCAATCTCAGATTTTCAAAAAAGAAAAATAATTAGACCAATAATCAAATTTTAATAGATTTGAAATGAAAGTAATAAATAAAAAAACAGTTAGCGGCTATGCAAATACATTAAAAGTTAGCTCATTTATAGCTGAACCTGAAAATACAAATGAACTTATTAATATAATAGAAATAGCAAAAGATAAAAATTTAAATATTTGTTGCAGTGGAAGTGGCTTAAGTTATGCTGACTTAATTACAAACCAAAATAATATTATTTTAAAAACTTACAAATTAAATAAAATTATAAATTATGATAATTTAAATGGATACATTACAGTGCAATGTGGTGTAACATTTAATAGTATTTATCAGATGACCTTGATTGATAATTGGTATCTGTCGTCATGCCCCGGAGGTGGAGATGTAAGTATTGGAGGGGCACTGTCAAATAATGTTCATGGAAAAGATTCTTTTAGAAATGGTAATTTTGGAGAAAATATTGAATTTTTTAAAATATTACAATCGAATGGAAAAATAGTGCAGATTAACAAATCAGATGAAGCATTTAAATATATTGTTTCAGGCATAGGATTATTTGGAATTATTACTGAAATAACCTTAAAGTTAAAAAAAATTACTTCAAATTATGTTGAGCATAAAAGTGTAGTTCATAAAAATATAGATGAAATAATTGAATATCACGAATTAAATAATCCAAATTATGATTTTGCAGTTTCTTGGGTAGATTGCTTTTCTAATAAAATTGATATTGGCAGAGGCTTAACAAAGCAAGCAACATGGTGTGAAAATGAGAGAAAAACTAATATCAAAATTTTAAATAAAACATTGCAAAAATCTAAAAAAATTTTCAATATTCTTCCATC
This sequence comes from uncultured Alphaproteobacteria bacterium, assembly GCA_902511405.1. Lineage (GTDB taxonomy): Bacteria > Pseudomonadota > Alphaproteobacteria > HIMB59 > CACPNW01. The sequence continues at coordinate 28,361 of CABXEZ010000010.1, read as the reverse complement.
ATATCCAACATGGGAAATAATTTCACCATTTGTAAATAGAAAAAGTTTTAAAATAATAAATAAAATTTATTACAATTATAATAAATTTTTTGGAGTAAAACATGAAAATATACAACTTTTTTCTAAATATAACTTCATGCATAATAAAATTCCAAATATAAAGAATATATTTAATCCAAAAGGCTTCATAGAAATTCAACCAGTTTTACCAAAAAAAAATATTATAAATAATTTAAAAGATATATTAAAATTATCTCAAAAATTTAATTCTGAATCCTTACTTGCCGGTCTAAAATTACATAAGAAAGATGATTACGCTCTATCTTTTTCTGATGATGGTTATAGTATTGGAATTGATTTAAATTTAAATAATAGAAATATGAAAGATATTGAAATATTTGCAGATGAATTGTTTAGTTTAGTTTGTGAACAAAATGGAAAAGTATACCTAGCAAAAGATCAATTACTCAAACCAAAACATTTCAAAAAAATGTACAAAAATTATTTTAAATTTATTGAATTTAAAGATAAATTTGATCCTGATAAATTATTTCAATCTGATTTATACAGACGCTTATTCATTGAATGATATGAAAATGGCAACGAAATAATTAATATTATTATCATTATTATACTAATAAAAGTTAAGAACTTAATTAGTTTATTTTCATAAATTATTGATATTTCGTTTACCCCTTCAGGTATTTCAATGCCTACAAGGCTGTTATTAATAGGTATAATTTTTAAATATTTTTTTCCATATTTAGCCTTCCATTGATTTCTAAATATTTTATTAAATACAATAATTATTTTTTTTTCAGTTTTCTTAAAACTTACTTTATAATTCCCATCATTGCCTATCAATGTATAATTGAAATCTATTCTATTATTTTTAAGGTTTATATTTTTCTGACATAAAAAAGAAATATCAAAACATTTCTTATTGAAAATAAAATCATTATCTTCTACTTTAAATGGATAAGAAATCGAAAATAAGTCACCATGACTATCTTTATTACGGAAAGCATACCATTTTTCATTAATTATCAATTTATTTGATTTAAAAAAATTATTAAATTTATCTTCTATTAATTTATTATTTAATTTATGCCTTTCTACTTTATCTATTTCTATCGATGATAAAAAATTTAAGTTATTTATAATAAATGGATATTCATTAATTTCTTTCTGTTTAATTATAAATATATCAGCTCCTAAAATATCCAAGTTATCCTTATTGGAAAAAATTTTTTTGTTTAAATCAAAATTGCCGTTTTTACTTGATCGTGACATTAACAATTTATCATAAGAAATTCCCTTTAGAAAAGCATCATTCATGACTCTTACGTTAGTTTTTAAGTAAAGATCTTGAATTGAAAATAAATTATAATTTTTATAAACTGCATACTCTCTATTAAGATCTTTTTCAATTTCAGGAGATAAAATAATTTTCTCATTATTTCTTAGTTCAAAAGAATCTATCCAATCATATAGTCTGTTATTTTCATCGTAATTAAAAAAATTTGTAGAAAAAATTTTATTTGCTTGCCCATTTTTTAATATGAATACCCCTAGGCTAGCATATGTAAGAACTTGGAATGCATGTAAGAAAATTATTAATGTTATTAAATTTTTATATTTTAAATTAACATTATCTAAAAAAAATGATGATAGAATAATGCCGATAAAGATAAATAATATACCATAATAATTTTCATCAATTAGGTAAAAAAAATAAAATGATTTAAAATGCATCAAAACTAATGACAATATAAATATAACGAATAATATTCTTAAAAATTTAATATTTTTTGTATTTCTAAATAAATAAAAAATTGATATGATTGAAAAACAAACATAAAAAAAACCAAGAAAATATGTTCTTTGTCCATGATTCAATATATTAATTAATAGAATTTTTACACTATCTAAAAAATTTTGATTAAAAATTTTTTCAAAAAAAACAAATTGTATTGTTAATCCATCTACTGATACAAATGGAAATAAATTATCAACTAATCTAAACCAGTGTATAGCAATATATTTATTTGTATTAAACATTTGAAAATCATATTTAAATTTAGATAACTGTTCAAATATATGTAATAGATTTGGAAAAATTAAAATTAATGTAATTATAAAAGTAATAAAAAAATTATAATAATTAATTTTATTTTATAAATAAAACAAAGAATAATAAATATAATGCTTATAAAAAACAGAAAAATGTGAAATGAAGGATTACCATTATAATAATAGTAAGATACAAATAAAGAATATAAGGTAATATAAAAAAAATTAAATCTATGCTCTGCTAATATAAATTTTAAAAGAATATAAATTAGCAAAGGTAATAAAGAATATGAAACAAATGATGCTGTCCAATCATCTCCAATCATGTAGTTTATCATTGGAGCTGAAAAGGCAAATAAAAAACCATTAAAAATATTTAAATAATAATTCCTTATAAATAATTGTGATAGTTTAATAGTATAAAATATTCCTAAAAAAGAATGAGATATATAAAGAAATAAATAGAAAATTTTTAAATTAAAAAAAAAACCTAAATATAGTAAAGGATTAAAATGAAAACTTGGTATTATTGGCATTGGAATGCCTAATGAACGACTATCAGACCAAAGATTGATTTTAAAATTTAAAAGATTTTGAATGTACTCCAAAGAACTAGTTAAATTATATGCATAAAATTCTATATTTCGATTTCCATTAATTATTAAATTTATTGTTAAAAAGAAAACAAACAAAAATGAATAAAATAAATAATCAAATGATCTATTTGAGACTATATTTTTTCTAATCTTAATTATTATTGATAGAAGAATAAACGAAACACTTAAAAAATTAATAATTGGAAATATTAAATTTACAATATTGAAATTTAAATTTAAATTAAAATTATTAGTACTTAAAAAAATGTACAAAATAATATTTAAAACAACTGTTATTATTAGATATATATTTTTCTTAATGTCTTGCATAATTTTTATTAATATTTTTATTTTTAAAAACTATAAATAACAAAAGTCCTGGCAAAGAAACAATAACCATAATAATTCGATATATTAAAAAAAGATTTGCATAATAAGTTATATTACCATTAAATATAAAATTTGATAGTTTAGAAAAAATGTATTCACCTATTCCTAGTCCATTAAATGAAATGGGTATACTATTTGAAAAAAATGTAATTGAAGTAACAAGATATATTTTTATAATTTTATTAAATGTAATAATTTCACCATTGTCTAGTAATATAATACTAATTACTGATATTATAAAAGTAGAAATTGAAATAATTAATAATAAAAAAATACCTTTAAATGTTACACATTTGTTACTAAAGAATTCAAAAGCCTGATTAATTAGTAAACTAATTTTATGCAAATATAAAAAAGTTAATAAGTTATATATTATAATTTTAAATATTTTTACTTTTATAAAAACAAATAATAAAAAAAAAAATAATATTGTTATAACTAGAAGAATTATACCTAATCCAATTAAATCTCTAAAAAAAATATTTAGAAAATAAATAGAAATTGAAAAAACTATTATAAGAGCTAGTAAACCTACTATCCTATCAATTACTAAATACGATATTAATTTAAATTTTTTTAGATTAGGATATTTCTTAATAAGATAAATAGCCTTAAATATATCACCACCTTGACCACCTGGTAAACATTGATTAAAAAAATAGCCAATATAAGTAATTGAAAATACATATTTTAAACTTAATTTTAATTCAAAAAATCTTAAAATAAAATATAACCTCACAGAAGTCAGAACGACAGTGGAGAACATTAATAAAATAATAAATATCAAATTAAAAAAATTATAATTGTTAATATTTATTAAACTGATATCTAAAATTTTAAATTTAAACAAAAAATATAATATGATAGAGCTGAAAATAAATTTGAAAATATTAAACATAAAATGATTAACTAATAATATTTGAAAAAATGAAATTTAAAAGAGATAATATATTTTGATTTGCATCAAATTATATATTTGTTTTAAAGATATTAAATAATACTATGGACCACATGTCACAACTAAATAGAAAAAAAATTCATAACTGGTCAAAAATTAACAATGTCTTAGCAATTACAGTTTATCCAGAAACAAAAGATGAGATTATAAATATTTTAAAATATGCAAAAAAAAATGGGAAAAAAATTTCAATAATGGGGCATGGATGTAGCCATGGTGATTTATTTTTCTATAATAATGATAATATTATAATTAATACAAGTAAATATAATCACATATTAGATTTTAATAAATCAAAAATGACTATCAAGGTTGAGTCTGGGGCGAGTATTTTAAAAGTAAACAATTTTTTATTCAAAAAAAAACTCACATTCGGCAGCATCCCAAGTAATTATGAAATAACAATTGGTGGAGCAGTTTCAAATAATGTTTTTGGCAAAGACTCACATCAATCAGGGCTTTTTAATAATAATATACTAGAAATTGAATATGTTAACAAGGATTTCAATATTGTTACAATATCATCTAGAGATAATCCTAAAAATATTTTAGAATTTATAGGCTCTATTGGCTTATTAGGAATAATATTATGTATTACGATTAGAATAAAAGAATTAAAATCAAACTTACTAATTAAAAAAAATATATATTATCCATCAATTGATAATTTCTTAGATAGCTATAAAAAAGATAACATATTAAAAAATGATTTTCATACAATAAAGATAAATCAATTTAGTAATAACTTCGAGGTGTTTGTTGAAACTTATTCTTTTCTTCAAAATTTTAATAAAAATCACAAATATAACGATTATTATAAATTTAAAACATTTTATATCTTTGAAAAACAATTAATTATTCCTAAATCATTTTATAAATTTATAAAAAGATTTATTTTAGAAATATTTTCATACTTACCCATGAGATTTTTATGGAAGAGATTAACCTTTTTTGGTTTTTACTTGTTTAAGAAACAAAATAAAAAAGCTAAAAATATTCATGTTATGGATTTATTGCATAATAATAATTTTTCTGATCATAATATACTTTTTAAAAGAAATGGATTTTATTCATTCCAAATAATGATAGAAATGAATAACTGTAAAGATTTAATAAAAAACTATTTTCATCTAGCAAAAAAATATAAATGTGAGTCATATTTGAGTACAATAAAATTCTTACCTAAAAGAAATGATTTCATATATGATTATGATGAACATGTTGCAATTGAGATATATTCACCTCGATCAAATTTTAACAGAAAACAAGATGAATTTATAAAACATATAATAGAACTTATTATTGTTAACAAAAATCAAGTCATAATTTCTAAAGATAATATATTGAACAAAGAGCAATTATATAAAATTTTTCCTAAATTGAAAAAATTTATGGATTTAAAAAAAAAATACGATCCTAAAAATTTTTTTTATTCATCATATTATGATAAACTAAAGTAATGAGTATACCATTTTTTTCAATAGATTTTAAGTACTCAGACTGGCGTAATTATTTAATTGGTAGTTTTGGGGCTAATTATGAAAATGTATTTGAAAAAGAAATAAGTAAAAGGTTTAAAACTGAAAACCATATGGTCTTTCCATCCTCAAGAATGTCATTTTATTTATTATTCAAAAAACTATTCAAAACTGGGGATGAAATTATTTTTTCAGCTATGAGTTTTCCTTTATACGTTAAAATATCTTGCCAACTAAATCTAATTCCAGTCTTAGTAGATATTGAAACTGATCACATGACAATTAACCCAGAGTTAATTAAAAAAAATATTACTAATAAAACTAAAGCAATCGTAATCACAAATTTATTTGGTCATCCAGCTTATTTAGAAGAAATATCAATAATAGCAAAAGATAATAATTTAATTATTATTGAAGATTGTGCGCAATCAATTGACTCATACTATAATAATAAAGAAACGGGTTCATTTGGTGATTATTCTCTATTTAGTACAGGGGCTGTAAAAACACCCACAACTCTAGGAGGAGGTATATTAGTTGCCAAAAATAAGTCTCTATTTAATAATATTAAAGATATTAAAAAAAATATGAGGAATAGTAAAAAAATTTCTAGTTTAACTTCTTATTATATAAAAAATCTTGTTAGCATACTTAACTCATATCCATTTATTTATTCTATTTTGTCTCATCGTGCTATTGGTCTCTTAAAAAAAAATAACCCAGAATTAATGAGAAAAATTTTTTATTCTGGAATTGGAAATGAAAAAATTTATAATCCATGGGAGAGACCAAAACAAATTAATTATCAATTTTCAGTTGGTATAAGTCAATTTAATAAAATAAGAGAAATGACTATTAAAAGAAAAAAAAATTCATCTATTCTTGATAGTCTGTTAAAAAAAAATAAAAAAATTTCTTTTTTGAAAGAAGGAAAGAATGTCTTTTGGAATAATCAATATTATATAATTTATTCTGAAAATAATTTAGAATCTCTTTATGAACAAATTTTTGAACAAGGAGTACATTTGTTATACGAAAATGTATGGGATTGCTCAAACTATAAATTAAAAGTAAAGATAAATGATCCGCTAATTAATACTAAGAAAATTTGTAAGAATATGATTAGAGTTCCTAACAACTCAATGCTAAGTGAAAATCAAATGATCTCGATTGGGGAAAAAATAAACAAATTTTTAAAATATTAAATAATATTATGGATAAAATTTCATTTTTTATACCCTGCCTTAATGAAGAAAATAATATTATACCTACATTAAAAAAATTATATAAGGTTATTGACGATATTAATTTAGATGCAGAAATTATTATCGTTGATGATGCCTCAACTGACGAAACAAAATTTAATGCATATGAATTTATTAAAAATGAGAAGAAAAAAAATATTTATTTGATAAAAAATAAAATAAACAAAGGTCTTGGGACAAATTATATTGATATAGCCTTTAAAGCTAAAGGTAAATATTACATGTTAATAAATGGTGATAACGCTGAAACCTATGAGTCTATAATTAAAATCATAAAAAAAATTAATACTGCCGATATAATAATTCCTTATTTTGGTGATCATGATAAAAGGAGTTCTAAAAGAAGATTTATTTCAATATTTTTTACAAAATTAGTTAATATTATCAGTGGTTATGATATCCCCTATTATAACGGACCTGTTCTTCATTTAACTTATAATGTAATGAGATGGAGCCCAGATACTCATGGTTATGCATATCAAGCAGAATTAATTACAAGAATACTTTCTGAAGGAGGTACTTTCAAAACTGTTAAAATAAATAATCAAGATAGAGATTCTGGTTCATCAAAAGCATTTAGTTTAGAAAATATTCTTTCAATAATTCATAGTTTATTACAAATTTTTTTAAGAAGATTAAGATTTTTATTATTTTATAAAAAAAAATCAATTAAGTGAATTAATTATACTTGCAATTGATCTTGCAGTAGTGTCAACCCCCATTTCATTCAAATGGCAATTATCATACCTGTAATTATTATCTAAATTGTCTGTATTTTCTAAAATATAATAGTTATTACTTAATTGAGCTATTTTAGTTTGCTGTAAATTTATGAAATTTGAAGCTCCACTATCACATTTAGAGGTTTTAGTAATTATAATTTTAGTATCATCTTTGAGAAATGGTTTAAAATTATTTAACATAATTTTAAAGGACTCTATATAAAATTTACTTTTACCATATTTCTGAAAAAAAACTGGGCCTTGATCAATATCTAGATTTTTAAATAATTTAAAGTCAGTTTCACCTTGAATCCAAATTATAATATCTACTTTATATTTATTAGAATTATAATTTAATTGTTTTAAAATATAATCACTAAAATATGAAAATTTATCAGAACCCCAATCTAAAATACTTGATCCAGACCAAGCTGATGTTATAAAAATATAATTTTGATTTTTCAAATAATTTGAAATTGCAATACTAATATTATCTTTATGTCCAGTAGTGCCTAATACTGGATTACTTAATATATAACAATTATTATTGTATAAATTTAAATTATTGTTAATTTTATATTTAAAACTGCGGACTTCGTTTGCCGCATTACTCTGACCAATAAGTAATATTAATTTTTTTTCTTTACCACATTTAGATTCTCTTTTATTTAAAAGACTTCTAAACCTGAAATAATCACTAAATTGATGCTGTATTGAATATATGTATTGACCAATTGTTATGCTTTTTACATTAGAACAATTAAAAGCTAATTTAACAAAATTGGAAAAATTATTTGAAATTTGGTAACATCTATTTGTTTTAATACTAAAATATATAAAAAAAAATAACAAGAATGAGAGGATTGTTATTATAATATAAATTTTATTTTTTCTTCTTAACAACATATTTATTTCTAAAAGAATAAATGAAATCAAATTTCTTGTTTACAAAATCCATAAATTCTTGTCTTGAATCCTGAGATTCTTTGGTAACCTCTTTTTCAATTTTATCACTTTTGATATAGTCAAAACTTAAATATCCATCATCTTTTAAGTTGTTATAGAAATATATTATAATTTTCAAAGGATAAAAAGAATGCTCCAGTACATCGTGACACCTTATTAAATCATATCTAAAAGGTTGTATTATCTGTTCATCTTTAGGTATGTCAATCCAAACAAAGTCTAAATTATATTTTTTAAATCTCCAAAAAACGTAATCTTTTGTTATAGCCTCAGGTATATCTGCAAGAAATAAATTCAAATCTCTTCTCTTTTTTTTGGCCGCTATAGATAATGCAGCTGTCCCACAACCGTAGTCTAAAATATTAGCATTAGTTTTTAAATATTTGAATTCAGATAGTAAATTTAAATGATTTATATTGTAGTAATCTTGTCTTTCTAAATAATGTATGTTTCGAGAATAATATTCTCTATAATCATCGATATTTTCTCTTTTTTTTGAATTCCATAAATTGTCTTCAAAATCTGTATTTTTAATTTTTGCGAGAGATATACTTTTTTTTTTACTAAAATGCATATATTCAGAAATATCTTCTATTTGTTTGCTAATAATTCTTTTAAAAAATAATAAAAGTATTAACTTATTAAAAAACTTAAGTAATATTTTGTTTAAAAAAAAAAAATTTAGATTATGCATTTTATTAGAGAAAAATTTAGATTGAATAAAAGAGGACTTATTATCTTAATGATTGTTTTCATTATTTCTTCTAATATAGCATGGTTAAATCCAGCGCCAGGAAAAGAATCATATCAACCTAATCCTAAAATTCCAATTTTTTGGCAATATAATTATGATTCTGGTATAGAAATTCTAACAGCTGCCTATTTTCCTAAAATATTTATAAAAGATGCTACTAGAATAGATAGGCCAACTTACCCTGTAATAGCTAATTTATTAGGTAAAATTTCTTGTTTATTTGTTTGTCATTTTTATGAACTTTCAGAATTAGAAAAAGCAGGTATTGGATATATTGTTTTAAAATTATTAATCTATAGTCTCGCACTCTTCTGTCTAAACGAAATTTTATTAAATTATTTAGAGAAAAAAGAGATAATATTTTCTAATTTATTAATTTTTTTTTCAATAATTAGTATAGGCAATATGACATTATTTCATACTATAGAGTTACAATTTATTACGCCAATTATTATAATTTTTTTATATTTAAATATTATTAAAAATTACAATATTTCAAAAAATATTTTTTTTTCAATTTTAGTTGGAATTTTAATGTTAGGAAAACCTAATTACGCAATTTATTTATCGATAATAATTTTTAGTATCTTAAATAAAAAATATATAGAAAGTTTAATTTCATTTATATCTCACTTCATACCATTTATTTTTTATAATATTTATTTGTTTTCAATTTCTCTAAAATTTAATTTTACTGGAAGTGAAAGCGGACAGGTAATTTGGATTAAGGAATATATCATTAATCATGATGTATATGGATTATTTTTAAAAATTTTTGATTCTTTATATACGTATTTTTATTTAATTTATGATAATTATAGTTTTTGGATGATATTTTTCTTTTTCGGTTTATATTTTTTAAAAAGAAAATTAAGAAAAAGTTATTATTTTTTCTTTTTAATATTTTTTACGCTTACTTGGATACAAATTTTAATCAGTTTTAGGCATAAAACATATATGACATCTGATTTAATGGTAATTATTTACCCAGTTGCAACAGTAGGTTTTTTTTATTTGTTAGAAAATATAAAATCTTTGATTTTTAAAAAATATATTCTACTATTAGTTGTAATCTTTATTTCGACTTCAAATATTATGGCATATGTAAATTTTCCATTAATACACCCATATAATCAACCCGCAAAAAATCAAAATTTAATGAATTCACGCTTGGATGAATTAGTTAATTAAATTTTTATCTAAGAATAACTCAAAATATTTTGTTAAAAAAGAACTTCCTTCTACAGTCAAATGATCTGTGTCCTTAAAAAATAATATATCCTTTTGAGAATCGTACATACTGCAAAAGCTTTTATCTAAATTACATATTTTATTGTATGGGTTAAATAAATAAACATTATTGTGAATGCTAGAAATTTTTGCTAATACTTTGTAAAGACGCTCTACCCTTTTAAGATCATATATTAAATCATTTTTACACATCTTTTTATTTAAAAAACAAGAGTAAGGATAGTGATTAAATTCTGGCAAAGGTGATATAAGAATAATTTTTATATTTTTGAGCTCATACATTAATTCATTTAAAGAATTAAAAATAACTTCATAAATTTTATCATTATCAAATATTACTTTGTTTTTATTCATTAATAAGAATTGGTTAATATAAGCAATGTATCTTGATGATAATATTAAATAAACATCCTTAAATTGAGTGTCCATATTTTTTATATTTGTTATTTGTTGAGTTACATATTCTTGACATTTGTAAAAATTTTTAAATATTTTCTTTTTATAATTCTCTTTACCAATAACAAAAATATTAGGTACGAACATGCAACCTTCAAATGTTTTTAAATAAATTGATTTATTTAAATCTAAATTATTAATCATAGGAAAATAATGTGTTGCATGACTGTCGCCATTGATAATAAATATTTTTTCATTAGAATTTTTAATTAAACAATCTTGATCAATAACTCTGTTAATATTGAATGTAGAGTTAGAATTTTCACATTTAGAAATATTTTGATTATTAATACTTACATCCCATTTTGATCTATTAGATAAATTATAATTTAACTCAAATATATTATAGTTTTTAAAAAAATTAGATAAATTATTTAATTGATTATTATACAAGTTATTAAAATTTAAATTTTGGTTAACTTTTACATTAATAATAAATAATGATAAAAAAATAAATAAACCAAATATAATTAATAAAAAAATTCTTTGGGCAATACGGCTATACCTAAAAATTTTTTCAACTAAATGGAATGAAATTATTGACAATATTAGAACAATAATAATATTAGCCACAAGAAATATAAAACCTTGTAAATAAATTTTGGTAAAATATAATACTGGCAAGTGCCATAAATAAAGTGAATATGAAATTTTCCCAAGATATAAAAAATAATAGTTATTAATATAATTAGTTATATTTTTATTAGAAATTAATATAATTGATGCAAAGATTGTAACTAAAGGTAATGTCAAATAAATATTATTTATTAAATCATCAAAAAAAATAATAAAAAAAAATAAAATAATTATAGTAAAAATTATAATTTTATTAAAATTTATTTTTTTATTCTCGAAAACTAGATAAAGTAAACAACCAAGGAATAATTCCCAAAATCTCGACAAAGGTGAGTAAAAATTACCTAAAGTTGTATTTTTAAATAAATAAAAACATAAAAAAGAAAGCATTATTAAAAAAGTAAAGATTAATATTAATAGAAATTTAAATTTTTTTTTGTAAAAATATGATGAAAGTAATAGGATTGATGATATTATTAATGGATACATGAAATAAAATTGTTCCTCAACCCCTAGAGACCATGTATGTAAAAAAGGATTTAATTCATTCTCTAGGAAATAATCACTCTTTAAATAAATATAAAATATATTTGAAATTCCAAAAAGTGATGCAATACCAATTTTACTTACATAATTAATCTCAAATAAATAACCAAAAAATAAATAAAAAATAAAAGTAGAGATTATTAAGAAAAAAAGTGCAGGAAATATTCTAAAGAATCTCTTTTTATAAAATTCAAATAAACTAAACTTATTGTTTTTTTCTATGTCTCTAAATATTGATAGTGTTATTACATAACCTGATACAACAAAAAAAATATCTACTCCAACATAACCTCCAGGAAATAAATTGGGATTTAAATGAAATAACCAAACTACAAAAACAGCTAGAGCACGTATAGCATCAATATGTTTTTGATAACTATATTCAAAAATTCTATAATTTTTCACAATAATTTGATAGTTAATAAATTTAATATAAACTATAAATCATGAAATCTTATCATACAATTATATTAGTAGGTGGTCGGAGTACAAGATTTAAAGATTTCAATGATACTGATAGTATGCCTAAGTCATTGGGATATATTGATAAGAATACATTAATCATTTATGTATTAAAAAATTTTATTAAATATGAAATTCAAAACTTTATTTTACCACTTGGTTTTTATAAAAATGAATTTATAGAATACTTTAAAAAAATACAAAGAATAGGCAATATCAAATGTAACATTGCTTATGATGAAAATGATTATTTATATTTTTGTAATAATAAAAAAAAAGAAATTAACATTTATCTTTGCTATACCGGTTTATATAAGAATAAAGCTGAAAGAGTATATGAGGTAGTTAAAAAATTATCTATAAATAAATTTATTGTTTCATATGGAGATGCAATTGGTAATGTAAATTTGAAAAAGGTTTTTAAATATCATTATGATTCTAATTGTGATGCTACTGGTGTTGGTATGATAATGAGATCTCAATATGGTCACTATTCTATAAATGAAAAAAGTGTTGTTACTCAAATAATTGAAAAACCAGTGATAGAAAATATGGTAAATATTGGATATTTTTTCTTCAAAAAAAATTCAATTGAATATTTTTATAAATATAAAAAACTAGATCTTGAAAATGGAGTTATAAAAAAAATCATAAAAAAGAAAAGGTTTAATGTTTATCATCATAAAAAGTTTTGGAAATCAGTTGATACATTAAAAGATCTAATTGAATTAAAAAAATTTTTAAAAAAAAATTAAATCAGCTTATCTATTATTTTATAAATACCTAGATATTTATAATGTTTAACCATTTTTTTTAATCTATCATTATTTGCAACCTTAATATTGTCAGCTGGAATTTTTTTATTTTTATCAAAATTTATATTTTTAAAATATATTTGTTTTTTTTTCTGAATATAATCCATTATATTTTCAATTGAAGTTCCTTTACCTGTTCCAATATTTATTGCTTTATAATTGTTTTTATTATTTTTTAATATTGAATAGACTGAAAAAATATAATCATCTATCCATATAAAATCTCTTATTGCATATTTATTATATAAGTTTATTTTTTTATTAATAAAATTAGACTTAATATAAGTAATAATATTTTTTTTATATTTATCTTTACTCAAAACATTAAAAGTTCTTATATTTGTATATTTAAAATAATTTACTTTCGAAGTTTTAAGTAAATAATTATGAATTTTAATTTTATGTTTTCCATAACCTGAGATAGAAAAGAGTTTTTTATTTTCTTTTAGTTTAAATTTTGATCCTTGGTATTCTTCACATGAACCAACATTATAAAAATGTTCTATCTTAATTTTTGATTTTTTTATCGAATTAATTATGTTTTTAATAATATCAATATTGAATTTTACTTTTTCTGATAAATCTAGATTTGAATAGCCACTAAAATTAATAATTAAATTTGGCTTAATTTTATCTAATAATTTAGATAGTTTGTCATTGTTTTTATTAAGGTTTATTTTGAAAATATTATTTATATTTTTTTTTAAATATTTATTTATCCTATAAGTTTCTTTGTTTATTGTTCCAAAAACTAAATATTCATTATTATTTATTACGAACTTATAAAAATTTGAACCCAAAAAACTATTTATGCCTATTATAAGAAGTTTTTTTTTCATTTTATAATTTTTGGTAAAGGAAAAGGTATTATAAATTTACCTCCATTCAGTATAAATTTTTTATGTTCTTCAACAATTTCATCAATCAAATTCCAAGTACATACAAAAATATAATCTGGTTTATCTATATATATATTAGATGGATTGGAGATCTTTATATGTGTACCTGGCGTATAAAGACCCTGTTTCATTTTACTTTTATCATATACTTTATCAAAAATTTTATCAGAATTTTTAATTAATTGCAGTAGCGACTGTCCTTTACCAGAAGCTCCATAAACTGATATTTTCTTATTTTTTTTATGTAAATTATTAAGTAATTTTTCTAATTTATTTAGATTATTTTTTATTTTAGAATTGAAATTCATCCAAATTTTTTTATTAAATAATTTTATTTTTGATTCTTCTATTAATATTTTATTTACACTCCTTGACACTTTATGTTTTTTATTTTTAGATATAAAAACTCTTAATGAACCGCCTTGTGAATTAATTTTTTTTACATTTATTACCTTCATATCTGTAATTAAACATATATCTATTATGGATTTTAAGGAATGATATCCAACATGTTCATGAAAAACATTATCATATTGTAACTCTTTATATATATTTAATAGATGTGGAAATTCTAATATAAAAATACCATCTTTTTCAATTATTTCTTTAACTCCAAAAAAAATATCAACTGGATCTTGAACATGTGCAATTACATTTCTAGCTATACAGATGTTAAAGAGATTAAATCTTGATTTGATTATTTGAGAGTTTTTAGCGGAAAAAAATTTATTGATTGTATAAATGCCATTTTTATTAGCGTTAGCAGCAATCTTTTTAGCTGGGTCAATACCAATAATTTTTCCATCGAAATTTTTCTTAATAATCTTTAAACAAGATCCATCATTACTAGCTATTTCAAAAAAATTATTTTTTTTTCTTTTATTTGTATATTTTTTTATATCTTTAACTAAATTATTTATTAATTTAATATTTGAATTTGAAATTCCTGTTTCCCATAAATAATTATTAAATAATAAACCAGGATCAACTAATTTATTTATTTGTAGATGAGAGCAGTTATCACAATATAAAAGTTTTAAATCAAATTTCTTTTCATTTTTAATCTGGCTTTTTTTTAATAATGAACCAGCAAATGCATTTTTTTTATAATTAAAAACAAGTGATAGTTTTTTTTTTTTACATATCCTACATATTGGCATTATGATTTAGAATATTTCTCTATTTGATCAGCAGTTGTATTAATGATATTTTCACCACTGTAATAAGAGTCATACCAATCAAATGTAAACTCAAGTGTTTGCTCAACATTGAATCTTGGCCTCCATCCTAATTCTAATTTTGCTTTTTCATTGCTTAGAAATAATAATTTGGACTCATAAAATTTATGATTTTTTTTATAACTATATTTTAAGTTTTTAAAAATATTTTTTTTTGTGAATTTTATTAAATGATCAACTGTGTAAATCTTATTAATATCTGGGCCAAAATTCCATGATGGTATTTTATATTTTTTTGATTTATTAAATAAAATTAATCCTAACTCTAAATATCCAGAAATTGGCTCTAATACAAATTGCCAAGGTCTTACAGAAGATGGGTTTTTAATATTTATAGTTTTCCCCTTAAAATAATTTTTGATTATATCGGGCACTAATCTATCTTTATTATAATCACCTCCTCCTATTACATTTCCAGCTCTTACAGATGCACATTTAGTTCTTTTATTATTAAGTTTATAAGAACTAACAAATGAATGAAAAATAATTTCTGCAGATGCCTTTGATGAAGAATATGGGTCAATGCCTCCTAGTTCATCGTTTTCTTTGTAGCCCCATATCCATTCTTTATTTTTATAACATTTGTCTGATGTGCAAAAAATTAAAGTATCACAATTGTTATCTATATAAGATTTCAAAATTACTGAGCTACCATAAATATTAGTATTAATTGTTGTTAAGGGGTCTTCAAAGCTTTTTGATACAAGTGATTGAGCAGCAAGATGAAAAATTATATCTGGTTTTATTTGATTAATAATTTTTTTTACTTTGTCATAATTTGTAATATCAATATTATATTGTCTAATTTTAGAACTAAGCTTTAATGAATTAAATAATACTGACTCCTCATTTGGTTTTAAAGAAATTCCATATACTCTTGCTCCTAACAATAATAACCAAAAACACATCCATGACCCTTTAAAACCTGTTGAGCCTGTAACTAATACTTTCAAATTTTTATATAATCCTAAATTTATCATTATTATTTAGAATATATTATTTTCATTTAATTAAAATAATTTAGTAAAATTACCTTTAAACATTTAAAACCATCAGTTATTTTAACTTTTTTTCCATCTTTTTTTGTTCTTGGATTGAAAGATATTGGAATTTCTGCATATTTATACTTTCCTTTTGCTAATTTTAAAGCAATCTCAAAATCCAGCTCAAATCCCTTTGATTTTAGATAAAGTTTTTTTAATACTGTTGATTTAATTAATTTATGATTTGTAGATGTGTCTGTAAAATCAGATTTGTATAAGAAGTTTATTAATTTTGTAAAATACTTAGACCCTACGCTATTTAACTTATAAATGTGATATTCAGAATTGTTTAATGATCTTGAGCCAAATACAGCATCTAAATTTTTTTCTAATATTTTATTTAGTAAAAAAAAATAATTTTCAGGATCATATTCTAAATCAGCATCTTGAAACACAATAAACTCGCCTTTAGAAATTTTTAAACCTTCAATAATTGAGTTTCCTTTTCCATAATTTTTATTTTGTAATTTAATTGTAAAATTTTTTTTATTGATAAATTTTTTTAATATATTTTGAGTTTTATCTGTTGAACAATTATCAATAATTATTATTTCTTTGCTAAAATTATCAGGTAACTTGCTATCTTCAACTTTGTTAATTAATTTTTCAATAGTTCTCTCTTCATTATAGACGCAAACTATTACTGATAATAAATTTTTATTCATAAGTATGGTAGCGGAGGAGGGATTTGAACCCCCGACTTCACGAATATGAGTCGTGCGCTCTAACCAACTGAGCTACTCCGCCATATTTTAAGTTATATACTAAATGATTCGCCACATCCACATGTACTTTTTTCATTAGGATTCTTAAATACAAATCTAGATGCTAACTTATCAGACGAGTAATCCATTTCACTTCCAATTAAAAACATTGTTGCTTTTGGATCAATAAAAACCTTAATATTATTTTGTTCCACATATTCTAGGTTCTCTACTTCATTTTTTTTTGCAAAGTCTAATTTATAGGAATGACCATTACATCCAGTTTTATTAATACCTAAAAGAATTCCAATAGTATCAGATGGGGCTGACTTTATAATTTTTTCTAATTGATTAGATGCTTTATCAGTAACAGTTAAAATGTTTCTCATTATTAATGATATACAATATTTTAAAAAATATCTAAAGCAAGTTTTGCATCTTCAGTCATTAAATCCTTACTCCATGATGGTTTCCAAACAAGTTTTACCTCAATAGACCTTAAGCCATATATTTGCTCTATTGATTTAGCAACATTTTCAGGCATTTGACCTGCTACTGGACAATTAGGATTAGTTAAAGTCATTTCTATCAATATATTATTGTTACTATTTTTAATTGAATAAATTAAACCCAAATCATACAAATTAACCGGTATTTCTGGATCCATGACAGTCTTAATGCATTTAATAATTTCATCTTTATTAATTAAGCTTACTTCATTTTTAAGTTCAAATTTCTTATAGTAGCTTCCATTTTTATTTGGCAAAAAATCTTCTAATTTTTTTTCTTTAGTCATGACTTTAAAATTTTTTTTACCTCATCGATTGATTTTATAAAGTAGTCTATGTCATCTTTTGTATTATAAACTCCAACAGACATTCTGGCATTTCCAGATATATTAAAGCACTTCATAAATGGTTGCGCACAATGATGCCCCGTCCTTATAGCAATATTTTTTTTATCTAATAGCATTGCAAGATCATTGAAATGTATTCCATCAATATTAAAGGAAATAATAGAAGTCTGATTAGTAAAATCTCCATAAATTTTGATATCATTATTTTTTATCATTTGATTGTAAGCATATTTAGTTAACTCGTTTTCATATTCATAAATTTTATCAATACCAACTTCATCTATAAAATCCAAAGATGCAGATAAACCTATAACCTCAGCTATTGGTGGAGTACCTGCTTCAAACTTTTGAAAACCATTCAGGTATGTACTTGAGTCAGTATCAACATTTTTAATCATTGAACCCCCACCTTGGTATGGTCCTAATCTATCTATCCATTCACTCTTCATATACAATATTCCAAGTCCTGAAGGTCCATATAATTTATGTGCTGAAAAAACATAAAAATCAGGATCAAGTAATTGTATATCAAGTTTTTTGTGAGGAACGTACTGACATCCATCAATTAATATTGGTACATTCAATTTATTAGCTTTAATTTTAATTTCGTCAAAGTTAGTTATGGAGCCAGTTACATTTGACATGTGAGTAATAGCTAAAAGTTTTGTTTTAGAATTAATTTTTTCTAACAAATCATTGTAGTCTAACTCACCAGTAGATTTTATTTTAGCTGTAATTATTTTAATTTTTTTTGAAACTAAATGCCATGGTACTAAATTAGCATGATGCTCTAATGAAGTTAGCAATACTTCATCGCCATCATTAAAATAATTATCTGATAGACAAGAGGATACTAAATTAATTCCTTCTGTTGCACTCTTTGTGAATATTATATTTTCAGAAGATGGAGATTTAATAAATTTACTGACTATTAATCTTGAGTCTTCATATCGTTTTGTTAATTTTGAGCTTAATTCATAAATTCCTCTGTGAATGTTTGCATACTCATATGAGTAGCACTCATTTACTGCATTTATCATGCTATCAACTTTTAATGCAGAAGCAGCAGTATCAAAAAAAACTAGATCAGGATTTTTTGAAAAAACAGGGAATCTTTTTTTTAAATTTTCAATCATTTACTAAACTGGTTAAATAGTCTGATAAATTTTTACTTACTCTTTCAGCAATATCTTTATCTAGATTTTGCAAATCTTCCTGAATAAAAGAGGAAATAATCATTTTCATAGCATCATTTTTACTAATACCTCTTGATCGCAAGTAATATAAAGCACTTTCATCGACAGGTCCAATTGTAGATCCATGAGAGCATTTTACATCATCCGCAAAAATTCTTAGTTCAGGTTTTGAGAAAAAAGAACAATTATCAGTTAACAAAATTCCCTTACTTAATTGATACCCTTGAGTCTTTTGTGCATTTTCAGAAACAAAAGTATTGCTATAATAGCTTGCCTTTGAATGATCATTTAAAATACCTTTATAAGTTTGATCACTAATACAATTTTCAGCATTATGTTTAACGTTGGTTTTATTAGAACATATATTTTTATCTTTTAGAAAAAAGCAACCTCTTAATGATGCGTTTGAAAATTCTCCATTTAGCTTAACATGATGGAAATTTCTCACAAAACCATCAGAAAAATTATAAGTATTTTGACTGTATGATGATTTTTTTTCACAAACTGTATTTGAAGTTAAATAAAGTTTATTTGAATTTGCAAAATTTTGAAAAATATTATGCTTAATAGTGGCATCTTCCTCAACATTAATATTGTAATTTATATTATTTATTGAGTTGTTTGTTAAATTAAAATTATCTTCTAATTTAACTTTACATCTTTTTTTAAAATTTATAAAATTATTTTGAAATATTGTAAAATTATCTGATGTTTCATGTGTTAGACGAATGTTAAGTTTAGCTTCACTTTTAATATTAAAAAAAATGCCAGAATTTAAAAAAATTTTATTAAAATCGATTATTATATCATCCAAATTATTATTATCTTGATTTAAGAGAGTTTTAAAATCTAAATTTGTAAGATTTCTTATTTCAATAAAGTCGTCTTCATAGTGTTTGCATATTCCGTTAAATAATTTAATTTCATAATTTAAATCATCAGTCAATGAAACTGTTGGGTCTTCTTTAATAGGCTTATAAAAATAATCAAATTTACTTAAATCATTTATCGTAATATTCTTAAGACTTTCATTGTTTTTTTTATCGTAATTTTTTTGAGTGATTTTTTTAAATGCACTTTCTCTTTGATTTGATAGAATTTTATTATCTGAAAAAATATATTCTTTAGAATGTTTGATAAAATTATTTTCTAAATTCATTTAAAATTTTTGATAACCTGATGCCTCTATTTCAGTAGCTAAAGAAATATCACCTGATTTTACTATTTTACCACTCCTCATAACATGAACATAATCAGGATGAATGTAGTCTAAGAGTTTTTGATAGTGTGTTATAATCAAATAAGAATTTTTTGGATTTTTGAATTTATTAATTCCTTCTGCAACTATTCTTAAAGCGTCAACATCAAGACCAGAGTCAGTTTCATCAAAAATTGTAAGTTCAGGATTAAGAATACTCATTTGAAGAATCTCATATCTTTTTTTTTCACCACCTGAGAAACCGGTATTAATTGATCTCTTGAGCATATCATTACTTATACCAAGCTCTTCAGCTTTTTTTCTTAACAGTTTAGCAAATGAAAGATTATCTAATTCCGGTTTTTTTTCATTTTTAAGTTTTGAATTTATAGAAGCGTGAAGAAACGGGGTAATATTTACCCCTGGTATTTCAACTGGATATTGAAAAGCTAAGAAAAGTCCCTTTTGAGCTCTTTCTTCAATATTTGAATTTAAAAGATCTTCGTCCTTAAAGATGACCTTACCTGAATTAACTTCATAATCTTCATTGCCTGCGAGAACATTTGCCAAAGTACTCTTACCGCAACCATTTGGACCCATTATAGCATGAACCTCACCTTCGTTTATACTAATATTAAAATCATTTAGAATTTTTTTACCTTCAATAGAGACATTCAAATTATTAATATTTAAAAAAATCATCCAACACTTCCCTCCAAAGAAATTGATACTAACTTTTGAGCTTCTACTGCAAATTCCATCGGTAATTCTTGAAGAACTTGTTTACAAAATCCATTAACAATTAATGAAACTGCTTCTTCATGACTGAGACCTCTTTGTCTACAATAATATAATTGATCCTCATTAATTTTAGAAGTAGATGCTTCATGCTCAATAATAGCGGAATTATTTTTTGAATCTATGTAAGGAATTGTATGTGCTCCACATTTGTTACCAACTAAAAGAGAGTCACACTGAGTATAATTTCTTGCCTTATCAGCTTTTTTTAGAAATGAAACATTGCCTCTGTAAGTATTTTGAGAGTAACCCAAAGAGATCCCCTTAGAAATAATTTTACTACGAGTATTTTTACCAATATGAGTCATTTTTGTGCCAGTATCAGCTTGTTGAAAATTGTTTGTAATAGCTACAGAATAAAATTCTCCAATTGAGTTATCGCCTTTAAGAATACAACTTGGATATTTCCAAGTTAAAGCAGAGCCTGTTTCTACTTGAGTCCAAGATATCTTGCTATTTTTACCTTTGCATAAGCCTCTTTTTGTAACAAAATTGTAAATTCCACCTTTTCCTTCTTCATCACCTGGATACCAATTTTGAACAGTAGAATATTTTATTTCTGCATTTTCCAGTGCGATTAATTCAACATTCGCAGCATGTAGTTGGTTTGTATCTCTTTGGGGGGCTGTACAACCTTCAAGGTAACTAACATAGCTGCCTTTATCAGCAATAATTAGTGTTCTTTCAAATTGCCCAGTGTCTTCAGCATTAATTCTAAAGTAAGTAGAGAGCTCCATTGGGCATTTTACATTTTCAGGAATGTAGACAAAGGAGCCATCGGTAAAAACTGCAGAATTAAGTGCAGAAAATGAGTGATCTCCAGGAGGGATTACTGAGCCAAGATATTTTTTTACTAATTCCGGATGTTTATGGACAGCCTCACTAATAGAGCAAAATACAATACCGAGCTTTTCTAACTCACCTTTGTAAGTAGTAGCAACTGAAACACTATCAAATACTGCATCAACTGCAACTCCTGCTAATACTTTTTGTTCTTCAAGAGGAATCCCTAATTTATTATAAGTTTCAATTAATTTGGGATCTACTTCACTTAAATCTTTGGGTTTTTCTTCAAAACCTTTTGGTGCAGAGTAATAATAAATATCCTGATAATCAATTTTAGGAAACTTTAAATTTGCCCACTGGGGATCTGACATTTTTAACCATTTTTTATAACAATTAAGTCTCCAAGTAAGCATCCACTCAGGTTCGTTTTTCTTTTTGGAAATAAATTTAATTGTTTCCTCATTTAAACCTTTCTGAGGTCTATCTGATTCAATTTCAGTAATAAATCCGTATTTATATTTGTCCTGAGCGTATTTATCTAATGTTTGACTAGTTCTAGTATCCACAATTATTCAAATAAGGTTTTATTCTAGAAAATCTAGTCTTTTCAACTAAAAATAGGTTAATTTAGAATTCATTCTAAATATTAAGTTATCCAACCTCCTCCTAAAACTTGATCATTTTTATAAAAAACACAAGCTTGGCCTGGGGAGGTGGCAGAGATTGGCTCATCAAATAAAAAATACCCACTATTATCCATTATTTTTAATTTTCCTGATATTTCATTTTGAGTTGATCTTATTTTTGCTGAACACTTAATCTCATGATTTACAATATCTTTATCTAATAAATTTATATTTTTAAAAAAAATTTTATTTTTTTGTAAGTTTTCAAGGGGGGCTAGGACAATATAATTTTGATTTTTATTTACTTCTTGAACATATAATGGTCTTTCTTGACCACCTACTCCAACTCCCTTTCTTTGACCAACAGTATAATTAGCTATTCCTTTATGAATACCTATCTTGTTTCCATTAATATCAAATATATTACCTTCTTTGTTAATATCGGGTTGAATCTTGTTAATTAAATCTCTGTAAGAGTCAGATGTTACAAAACATATATCTTGGCTATCAGGTTTATCACTAACGACTAAATTATAATTATCAGCCATTTCTCTTATTTCTGATTTAAAATAATTACCAAGTGGAAAACGAACATAGTCTAACTGATCTTGAAGAGTAGCGAATAAAAAATAACTCTGATCTTTTGTTTTATCTTTTGCTCTAAAAAGCTTTGATTCTTTCAACCCTCCCTTCCTTATTGCATAATGACCAGTTACAAGAGCGTCAGCATTTAAATTTTTTGATTCTTCTAATAAATCAGAAAATTTAACAGTTTGATTACACTGTATACAAGGAACTGGGGTTTCACCATTTGCATAAGAGTCTACAAAACTACTGATAACTCCATCAAAAAATTTATCTTGATAATCAAAAATTTTATGTGGGAAATTATATTGTTTAGCTACTTTCTTTGCATCTTCAATATCTATTCCAGCACAACAAGATTTAGATTTTGAGGAGTTAGGCTGGTTATACAGACGCAGAGTTACTCCTGTTACGTCATAACCTTCCATTTTTAACTTAACAGCCGCAACAGAGCTATCAACACCACCTGACATAGCAACTATTACCTTAGTGTCATTTTCTTTTTTGTTAAAACCAAGTGAGTTCATTAATTTATTAATCTATATATTTACAAAGTCACTTTACTTCAATAATAGCTTTAAAATAATGGTTAATTTACTTATCCCAGGTCCTGAAGGCAAAATAGAAGCAAAATACACCCACAACAACAATGATCAATCCCCAATAGTTCTTATTCTTCATCCAGATCCATCAAGAGGTGGAACTATGAATACTAAAGTAGTATTCAAACTCTATAAATTATTTGTCAACAATGGCTTTTCAGCAATAAGGTTTAACTTTAGAGGTGTAGGAAAAAGTGAGGGCATACATGATGATGGCGAGGGTGAATTAAGTGATGCTGCTAGTGTTTTAGACTGGTTACAACAATACAATACTAACTCCAAAATATGTTGGGTAGCTGGTTTTTCTTTTGGTTCTTGGGTTGCAATGCAACTGTTAATGCGAAGACCAGAAATAAATGGTTTTATAAGTATTTCACCTCCTGCAAATGTTAGAGATTTTAGCTTTCTTGCTCCATGCCCATCTTCAGGATTAATTGTTCATGGAGATAAAGATAATATTGCTTCTTTTGACTCTGCAAAAATTTTGGCAGAAAAATTACAAAAACAAAAAAAAGTTAACATTCAATTTAAACCAATAAGAGGTGCAGATCATTTTTATGAAAATTATTCTGAAGAATTTACCAATATTGTTGATAGTTACATTAAAGATAGTCTAAAATCTTAATTTAATAATTGTATGAAATTTAAATCTGATTTTTTGAGAGAAATAAACTCTCGTGGTTTTATTTATCAATCAAGTGATATTGATAATTTAGATTATTTAATGTCTAAAAAAAAAATAACAGCATATATTGGTTTTGATATTACAAGTGACAGTCTGCACATAGGAAGTTTAGTGCAGTTAATGTTACTTAACTGGTTGGATGAATTTGGACACAAAACAATAGCTTTAGTTGGAGGTGGCACTACTCTAGTTGGTGACCCTTCAGGAAAAGATAGCACAAGACAAATTATGACTTTAAGTCAAATTTCAGAAAATATAAATAAAATAAAAAAAACTTTTAATCAATTTATAAATTTAAATGAAAGAGGCACAATAGTAAATAATTACGAATGGTTAGAAAATTTAAATTATATTAATTTCTTAAGAGATATAGGCTCTAAGTTAACTATTAATAAAATGCTGACATATGAATCTGTAAAAAATAGATTGGATAGAGAGCAGGCACTAACTTTTTTAGAATTTAATTATATGCTTCTCCAATCCTATGATTTTTATCATCTAAAAAAAAACTATGATTGCATTTTACAATTAGGCGGATCTGATCAATGGGGCAATATTATTAATGGGATAGACTTAATTAGAAAAATACTTAATGAAAAAACTTACGCCCTTACCTCTCCCTTAATTACTAATAGTGATGGTTCAAAAATGGGAAAAACAGCAAAAGGTGCTGTGTGGTTAGATAAAAATAAATTAAACAATTTTGATTTCTATCAGTTTTGGAGAAATGTAAATGATGAAGATGTAGATAAGTTTTTAAAATTATTTACTAAAATTGATTTAAAAGAAATTTCAAAATTAGCAGAATTAAAAGGTCAAGAAATCAATGAAGCAAAAAAAATTTTGGCATTTGAGGTTACAAAATTGACTAGAGGGGCAGACTCTGCCAAAGAGGCAGAAGAAATTGCTCATAATATTTTTAATGAAAAAAAAATTGATGAAAGAGTTGTTACATTAGAGATTAATTCTGATCAAATAGAGAAAAATAAATTCACAATCCTTGATGCAATAGAAAGATTAAATTTGTCTAAAAGCAGAGGTGACACTAAAAGATTAATAAAATCTAAAGGTATAAAAATAAATGATGAAATATATAATTCAGACGATTTATCCCTTCAATCTTACTTAAATTTTCCTAATTTAAAGATTAGTGTTGGGAAAAAAAATATAGGAATTTTAAAAATTAAAAATTAGCCTTTACAAAGAAAGTGATTTTTCTAGAAAATTATCAATTTCACCATCCAGTACATCATTAATATTGGATGACTCATGGTTGGTTCTTAAATCTTTTATTAGCTTATATGGATGCAACACATAAGACCTGATTTGACTACCCCAGCCTATTTGTTTTTTTTGATCATTCAATGCATTTTCTTTTTCTTTTCTTTTTTGTATTTCAAATTCATAAATTCTGGACTTCAGCATATTCATTGCATAGGCTTTATTTTTGTGTTGTGACCTATCATTTTGACATTGAACAACAATATCAGTGGGAATGTGCTTAATTCTAACTGCACTGTCTGTAGTATTAACATGCTGGCCGCCAGCTCCTGAAGCTCTATAAGTATCTATTCTTAGATCTGATTCATTAATTTCAATTTCTATTTTATCATCTATCTCAGGATAAACCCAAATGCTTGCAAAACTTGTATGTCTTCTTTTATTACTATCAAAAGGTGAAATTCTAACTAATCTATGGATGCCGCTTTCTCTTTTTAACCAGCCATAAGCATAGTGTTTTTCAATTTTTATGGTTGTTGATTTTATACCTGCCTCCTCTCCTCTAGTCTCCTGCAAAAGTAATACTTTTGCTTCTTTTTTTTCAGCCCATCTAATATACATTCTTGAAAGCATTTCTGCCCAATCTTGACTTTCAGTACCTCCAGCTCCTGCATGTATTTCAAGAAAAATATTGTTAGGATCAGCATTTTCACTCATCAAATTCTCTAATCTAGATTTGTTTGAAATATCTAAAAGCTTAATGGTCTCAGGTAGAAGCTGATTAAAATATTCCTCGTTATTTTCTGAAACTGCAATCTTAAATAAATCCTCAATGTAATCAAGGTTATCCTTAATGATGTCAAAATCTTTAATTTTATTTTCTAAATTTTTTAATTTTTGAAATATAGGTTTAGCATTATTTTCTTTCCATATTTCTGGATTTTCACTTTTAATTTTTAATTCTGTTAATTCTATTTTTAATTTAGAAAAGTCAAACTCCCCTCCTCAGTAAATCATAATTTTTTTTTATAATCTCTAAATTTTGTAAAATTATCTCCTTGTTTGACATTAGTTAGTTAATAAACCACCTGTTCCAGAAATGGAATTGTTAATTACACCCAATGAGTCTAAAATGCTAACATCATCCTTTGTATAAGGCTCAGTACCCTCAATAAATGCCTCCATGATGCTATCTTTATCATTTGAAGGGAGTCCAGTTTTATTATTTATTGTAACAAAGCTCAAAC
This sequence comes from uncultured Alphaproteobacteria bacterium, assembly GCA_902511405.1. Lineage (GTDB taxonomy): Bacteria > Pseudomonadota > Alphaproteobacteria > HIMB59 > CACPNW01. Next base: position 1,369 of record CABXEZ010000010.1, on the reverse strand, counting down.
CTGATGGGACTCTAAAAGGAATATTATTTTCATTTGTATTAGATTTTTTTATAAAATCTTTAAATATTGGAACTGCAACAGACGAACCTGTTTGTTTGTATCCTAAATTTTTTGGGGTATCGTGACCAACGAATACCCCTACTACTAAATCAGGTGAATAACCTATAAACCAAGCATCTTTATTATCATTAGTTGTGCCTGTCTTGCCTGCAAGAGGCACTTTTAAATCTTTTAAATTCTTTCCTGTTCCTCTTTGTATAACACCTTCCAACATAGAGGTAATCTGATAAGCAATTTTTGGATCAATCACTTCTCTAGATGTGCTATATATTTCAGGTAATTTAGAGTTAGTATTCAACGTTTCTAATTTGCATTTATTACAGAGCTTATTTGAATTATCTAAAATTTTTTTACCTTTTCTTGAATAAATACTTTTAATAATATTTGGTTCAATTTCTTTACCACCATTTGCAATGATGCCATATGCATTTGCTAAATCAATTAATGTCACTAAACCAGATCCTAATGACATTGACATATTTTGATTTAAATATTTTTCAATTTTAAAATCTTTTGCTGAAGTTAAAATTGCGTCAATACCAATTTTATTTGCTAATCTAATAGTCATCAAGTTTCTTGATTTTTCAATACCAGTTCTCATTGTAGTTAATCCGTAAAACTCATCAGAATAATTTGCTGGTTTCCATTTAGGTAAACCAGGACCCTGATCTATAACGTAGGGAGCATCTAATATTAAAGTGGATGGTGTGTAACCTTTCTTTAATGCTGAAATGTATACAAATGGTTTGAAGGCTGATCCAGGTTGTCTTTTAGCTTGAGTGGACCTATTAAATTGACTAAGTTCAAAACTAAAACCACCTGACATAGCTAATATGTCACCAGAAAATGGATCTATGACTATAATTGCACCATTAACATTTGGGATTTGTCTTACAACATATAATGAATTAATGTATTCTATAAATAATAAATCATTTTTTTTAAACTCATTATCAATTAGCCATTTGTTTGGATGAAATTTTAGATCTATCTCAATATTTTTTAACTTATTATCTGATAAAAATAGTTTTGATGAATCTGCCTTTTCTATTTTCATCAAAAGCCATTTATTGGGAAAGGGATTTTTTATTTTTTTTATTGCATCTTTAAATTCTATGTTATCATCATCTAAATTCCCAACGGCGCCTCTCCATCCTTGAGCTTTATCATACTTGATTAAACCATTAGTAAGAGTTTCTTCAGCTATTTTTTGTAAATTAGTATTTAGAGAAGTTTTTATAACTAAACCCTCAGAGTACAAAGCTTCAGCTCCATAATTAAAAAAAAGTTTTTTTCTAATTTCTTCATA
>CABXEZ010000009.1 GCA_902511405.1 uncultured Alphaproteobacteria bacterium | reverse complement strand
ACTAACTAACTCTTCTGCAAATATAAGCTTATCACCTACTTTTACTAATGAATCTTCCGCAACATTTTCAACCTCTATTAGAGAATATTGTAAATCACTTCCAAAAGCTAACGCTCTATTTCCAGGGATTGTCCAAGGAGTTGTTGTCCAAATGACGATATTTGAACCTTCAAGTTCTTTATCAGGGGAAGTTTTAATTAAAAATTTTACATAAATTGTATTGGAGGTATGATCCTCATATTCTACTTCGGCGTCTGCCAACGCAGTTTTTTCAACAACAGACCATAGAACTGGTTTTGCTCCTTTATATAAGCTTTCATCCATTAAAAACTTACCCAACTCTCTTACAATCTGTGCCTCAGCCTTATTTGACATTGTAAGGTAGGGATCTGCCCAGTCACCTTCTACACCTAATCGTCTAAATTCTTTTTTTTGAATATCTATCCACTTTTGCGCAAATTCTCTACATTCTTGACGAAACTGCACAACAGGAACATCATCTTTATTTTTTCCTTTTTTTCTATAACCTTCTTCGATTTTCCATTCAATCGGCAAGCCATGACAATCCCATCCTGGAACATAAATAGAATCTTTGCCTGCCATTTGTTGAGTTCTAACAATTACATCTTTTAAAATCTTATTTAGTGCCGTTCCCATATGAATATGTCCATTTGCATAAGGAGGCCCATCATGAAGGACAAACTTTTCTCTGCCTTTTGATTTTTCTCTTAGTTTATAAAATATTTTATCTTTATCCCATTCTTCAAGGATTTTAGGTTCTTTTGTTGGTAAGTTGGCCCTCATTTCAAAAGAGGACTTAGGTAAGAAAATAGTATCTTTATATTCCATTAAATTTTATGATATTTCTTTGCTGTTATAACGTCTTTTTTAATTTGAGTTGTTAATGACTTAAAGTCCTTAAACTTTTTTTCAGATCTAATAAATGTTAGAAATTCAACAGTCAATTCTTTCCCATAAATTTCTCTATTAAATTCAAATATATGTGTTTCTAAAAGTAAGTTTACTCCTTTTACTGTAGGTCTCTCTCCAAAATTAGCAATTCCTTTATATGATTTACCCCATAATGTAACATTTACACAATACACCCCTTTTTTTGGCAAAATATGATTTCCGGGCTTCATATTTGCTGTTGGAAAATTAATTAGTCTAGCTTTTTGATTTCCCTTAATAATTTTACCCTGCATAAACCAATTACGCCCAAGTGCTTGAGAAACTTTTTCAAATGACCCTTCATTAATATTCTTTCTAATAATTGATGAAGAATATTTAAGATTAGTTTTTTTATTTTTTACATGACCAATAATAGATAATTTATATTTATATTTTCTAGATAGTTTTTTTAATAATGCAGTATCTCCTTTTCTATCCTTACCAAATCGAAAATCTTTACCAACTACTATTTTCTTAACACTTAATTGTTTTACCAAAATTTTTTCAATAAAATCAACAGCATCTAAATTAGATAAAGTTTTATTAAATTTATATTCAATATAATTTTCTACACCTAAAAAATTAAGAAATTTTTTTTTATATTTATTTGTAATAATGTTAAAATTACCATCAGTTTTTTTGAAATAGATTTTTGGGTGAGGAACAAATGTCATGATAGCTGATTTAAGATTATCTAATCGAGAATTATTTATTATTTTTTTTATTACATGCTGATGACCAAGATGAATGCCATCAAAATTACCAATGCACAAACATAGGTTCCGCGATTTAAAAGTTTGTTTTGTATTTAAATTGTGTAGTTTCACTTTAGTTTATAGGTATATAAATATACCTATAAACTAGATTTAAAATTTGAACTATAGGTACTTGTTCAAAATATTTTCTAAATACTCTTGATTCCCTGAACGTGGTTCAGGTTCAATATTATCATCGAGAACTTTTTGATGGATTGAATCTAAAGAAGTGCCTTTGGTATGAATGAAATTACCAAGATCTTTTTCCCAATCCTCATATCTTTTTGTAACATAATCAGAGAGCTTTTTATCATTTATCATTTTTTCAACAGCTAAAAGTGTTTTTGCACACACATCCATGCCGCCAATATGAGCATAAAACAAGTCCTCTGGATCAATTGATTGTCTTCGAATTTTAGCATCAAAATTCAATCCACCTTTACCAATACCTCCATTTGAAAAAAGATGGTAAAAAGGAAGGATTAATTCTGATACGCTATTAGGAAATTGATCAGTATCCCACCCAAGCAAAGTATCACCTCTATTAATATCTAAACTACCAAGGGCATTGTTAGCAATTGCATATGCAATTTCATGTTCAAAGCTGTGACCTGATAAAGTTGCATGATTTGCTTCAATATTTAATTTTATTTCATTCTCCAAGCCCGCTTTTCTTAAAAAAGCTAAACAAGAGGCTGAGTCAAAATCATATTGGTGCTTTGTTGGCTCATGTGGTTTTGGCTCAAGTAAAATTTGACCATCAAAACCAATCTTGTGTTTATAATCAACTACAAGTTCAAGAAATCGTTTTAAGTTATCAATCTCTAATCCCATATTGGTATTAAGAATAGTTTCATATCCTTCTCTGCCACCCCATAAAACATAATTACTACCACCTAATCTTTTTGTTGCATCCATACAGTCTTTTACTTGCGCCGCTTTATAAGCAAAAACTTCTGGATCAGGATTTGTTGAAGCACCACTCATAAATCTTTTATGTGAAAATGCATTTGCCGTTCCCCATAATAGTTTAACATTTGATGAATTCATTTTTGACTCCATCAAATCAACAATATGTAGGAAATTTTTTTGTGTTTCTTTATAGTTTGATCCTTCTGGAGCAATATCTCTGTCATGAAAACAGAAAAAAGGAGTTTTTATTTTATTAAAAAAATCAAAAGCTTCGTCAAGTTTCATTTCAGCCATTTTAAGAGGATCAGAACCAGACATCCAAGGTCTTTTAAATGTTGCTCCTCCAAATGGATCTAAACCAGGCCAAGTAAATGTATGCCAATAACAAGTTGCAAAACGAAGATGCTCTTTCATCGTTTTTCCTAAAACTTGTTTGTTTTCATCATAATACTTAAAGCTTAAAGGATTTTCACTGTCTGGACCTTCATAATTTATTTCATTTATATTTTTAAAATAATCACTCATTTAATTCTCCTAATCTGCAAATAACATTTATCTAGATGCCCAAAGTAACCCTCGGTGGTAAATCTTTCTCATTTCTGGATGGTGAAGTTCTTTAGCAAAATGACCAAGTGAAGTATAAAAAATTCTTCCTTTCCCAATTTGTCTTTTCCACACTACTGGCATCTCAACACCCTTTAACCAGTCTGTTGTATACGCATCACCACTAGATGAGCCTGGCTCTTGCTCTAAATTCCAAACTTCATCACCTTTAAAAGTTGTAGTTGCTAAAACTTCATTCAATGGATCAACATGCATGTAATATTGTTCTGAATGGTAATCAAAATCTTTAATTCCCTCCATAATAGGATCGTCTTTTTTGGTAATATTAACTTTATAATCATGGATACCACTTGGGTGACTCACCCACTGGCCACCAGTCAAAAATTGCCAATCGATGGATTGTCTAAAAGCATCACACATACCGCCGTGATGACCTGCTAAGCCAGCACCATTAACAACTGCTTTAACAACATTATTCACTGCATTTTTTTTAATTTCGCCTCTTGGATCAAAATGAAATGCCATTGTTACAAGTGGAATAATCAAATCCATATCATGCACATAATCTTCTGCAAAAGCAGAAGTTTGATATTCAGCTCTTACTTCATATCCATCAGGTTCAAGCATTTCTGTTAATATTTCTGTGCATTTTTCAGGCTCATGACCCGGCCATCCTCCATAAACAATAAGAGCTTTTTTCATTTTCCATTATCCTTTCAATAAAGTGTTATTTTCCTCTTCAGAAAAATATTGAGGCATTTCACACTCACTTCGTAAATTAATTTTTTTATTATTTTTTCCTGATTCTAATATACTATCCATAATATCAAGAACATGTAAACTTAATTCCCCACTACATCTATTTTTAATTCCTTTTCCTATAGCATTAATCATTTCTGCAACACCAACACCTCTGTAATTTGCAACTGTTGGATCTTCATTAATTCTCTCATGATTTTTTTCAATATTATATTTTCCTAAGTTCATATGACTTGTTGGAATTGACTCCCATTCACCTCCCTTAGAAGTACATTGTAAAAGTTGTCCTCCAAACATATTGGGATCTGGTACATTTAAAGAACCTTTATCTCCATATAATTCAATATGGTTTTTATTATGTTTCCAAACATCAAAAGAAAAGAAAGCATCAATTAAAGCTCCTGATTTAAATTCCAAATGTGAAATAATACTTGTTGGAATATCTACTTTAACTTCCTGCCCTTTTCTATCACCATTTCCGATAACTCTTTTTTCATAAACAGCTTTAATTTTACTTTCAACATTTGCTACTGGTCCCAATAGATTAACCAACGCAGTAAAATAATATGGGCCCATATCTAAAATAGGTCCACCTCCATATTGGTAATAAAAATCTGGATTTGGATGCCATATCTCATGACCGGGAACTGCCATAGAAATGCTACCTAATTGCACTTTACCAATAGAATTGTCGTCAATAAGTTTTCTGGCTGTTTGGATACCTGCTCCTAAAAAAGTATCAGGTGCACAACCAACATAAACATTATTATTTTCAGCCAATTCATTTAATTTTTTTCCATCATCAAATTCAATAGAAAGAGGTTTTTCTGAATAAGAATGTTTTTTTGACTCTAATATTGATTTAGATACTTCATAATGAACATTAGGAATTGTTAAATTAATTATAAATTCAATTTCATTATCGGCTAAAATGTCATCAACACTTAATTGACGGACATTATATTTTTCTGCAAAACTTTTAGAGGCTTCTTCTTTAATATCTGCACAAGCAACAATTTCGAAATTATTGAAATATTGTTTTGAATTTTTAAAATATATATCTGCAATATTTCCACAACCTATTACGCCAACTTTCATCATTCACTATCTCCTGATCTATGTTGTTCTAAACTACTCGCTTGAAAAAGCCTCCATCCATCAAGTAAAGCGTCCGTTCCAGTCTCATAAGGAGGCTCTTCACTATCACCAGGCATATGAAAATTCTTACCTGTGCCATCATGCATACTCCATGCAATAACATCCGAGTCAAGCATTGAGGTTGCCAAATATAAAATTAAAACTTTTTGTCTTTTTGGCATTTATTAAAATTCAAAATAATTCTCTAAAAGTTCTTGAGGGGGATCATATTTTTCAATTTGATCTATCATAAGTTTTTTATATTTTAATATCAAATCCTTATCTTGAATAGAGTTTAGTTGACCTGGATCTTTATTTAAATTGTATAATGCACTTTTAGTATCTGCATAACCTTTGTATCCACCATCAGTTTTTTTTTCAATTCTATTAATTTTTAAGACTGGAACATCTTTAGTAAATTCAAATGGTTTATGTAAGGATGCTGTTTGCAACTCTTCTAATGAAAAGAATTGACGCATATGAGTTGGCATTAGTGTATACTGATAGCGATTAAGATTTTGTTGACTAAAATTTTCAGGGTAGTGAAAATACGTATACTCACCATCGGTAATATTGATACCTCCTCCCCAATAACCATATAGAGCTGAATATTTTTGGGATGAGTCTTTATCTAAAAATTCTATTAGTGATTTCCCAGTAACTTCTTTTGGTATTGAATGGCCATGCATCGAGAGAAAAGTTGGCATTAGATCGATATTTTGAGTAACAACATCTCTCTGCTCACCTTGATATTTTTTGTAATCAGGATGATAGAAAAACAGAGGCACATTGGCAATTTCATTATATAAAGGCATTCGATTTTTTGCCCACCAATCATGCTCACCCAGCATAAAACCATGATCAGTCGTTAAAATTAGCGATGTATCATCCCACAAATTATTTCGATCAAAATAATCTAACATATTTCCAAGCAAGTGATCACATAAAGCTATAAGAGCAATATAATTTGCTTTTAACTCTTGCACTTCTTCATCTGACTCTGTTACTCTTGCATATTGTGGCCAATCTAATCTAGGTCCACGATATTTTGTTTTTATTTTATCTCTAAATCTTTCAGGAGCAAAAAAAGGTTCATGAGGATCAAAAGTCTCTAATTGTAAAAACCAATTATCAGCATCTTTATTAGTCTGAAGAAAATCTATACCAGAATTAAAACATTTTACTGAGGGAAAATCTTTTTCTTCTCTAATAAACTCACTATTAATTGGATAGAAATAATAAACATGCTCTCTATCTTCTAAATTCAATTGCGATTTGTGATATTTTTCCCTAAATTTTTCTAATGGTGGTTGGACCATTGCTTTCCACGGATCTCTCTCCTGCCCTCTGATAAAATCATATGAATTAAAACGGTTGTGATAAGTAGCTCCCCCGTCTTCAAAGTAATGATAATGATCTGTTACCAAATGAGTATAAGTGTTATTTAATCGTAAAAGCTCAGGAAAAGAATTATCAAATGGTTCCAGAGGACCCCAAGCTCGATGAAGAAAACTTAAGCGACCTGAATGCATATCTCTTCTTGCAGGCATGCATGGCATACTTCCAATATAATGATTATTAAATTGAACAGATTTTTCAGCCAATCTATTAAAGTTAGGCGTTTCCAAATATTTACCACCATAAGAATTTAACATTCTAAGATTTAGAGAATCGAAAAGTAAGAAAACTGTTTTCATTTTAGTAAATTAAAATAAAAAGATATTACAACAATTTATAAAATAATTAAATTTTTATTGGACTTATCTTCAAATATATAGAATAAATATTATAAATTGAGAGGTTTAAATGAAATATTTGCATACCATGGTAAGAGTTGAAAATATCGAAAATTCATTAGATTTTTACTGTAACAAACTAGGCTTAAAAGAAGTAAGACGAGTTGATCATGACAAAGGTCGTTTTACTCTAGTTTTTTTAGGAGCAGAAAATAGTGATGAAAAAACAGGTCTATTAGAATTGACGTATAATTGGGATCCAGAAAAGTATACAGGGGGAAGAAATTTTGGACATCTAGCTTACAGTGTAAAAAATATTTATGATGTATGTGATAAACTTATGAAAAGTGGCGTAACTATAAACAGACCTCCAAGAGATGGTCATATGGCTTTCGTTCGTTCTCCAGATGGAATATCTATTGAAATTTTACAAGAAGGTGAGAGCTTATCACCACAAGAACCTTGGTTATCAATGGAAAATACAGGTAGCTGGTAAGATTATAGGGCTAGTTGTTTCTTTCCTAATGATGTTAAATCTGTAATTGTAGCTCTATTTTTATAAGTAACCTCATAATCTTCAGCGGCAAAGTCTGGAGGACTTTTTCCCTCTAAAAACTTTTGAGATTGTTTTTTAACATATGCTAAATTTTTTTCACAATAGGGTGTAGAACCAACATAAACTACATTTGAATATCCTTTTCCTTTGTGATGATCTTCTACAGCATGAACAACATCTGGATGCCACCAAACTGTATCTCCAGGGTTCATTTTAGGAATCGAGACAAGCCCTCTTAAAAGGAGTGAATGGTATTTTGAATTTACTGACAAAGCTCTAGCAGGCATGGAGCTGCATAAATCTTTTTCATCTACATCATCCAATAAAGCTCTTGTTAAAATATATGCCATTGATTTTGCAATAGGTATAAGTTGTAAAGTTCCATCTCCAGGTCCTTGTTCAGTCAAAGCAACCCATCCTTGAAAAGTTCTAAAAACATGACTGACAGCAGGTGATTCTATTTCTTTAGTTTTATTTCTATTAGCAGCATCAAAAGGATCATATTCATTGAAATTATCTGCAAATATTTTTTCATATACTGCTTGATACCCTTTATCAATCCAACGCTCTACTGAACCTGCATCACAATGAGGAGATAAACCTAGAGTCGAGTCTCCTGGTTCTCTTCTTCTTACTCTATCTGCGTAAACCAATTCATGATTGGGATCAAAAATTAACTCATTATTTTGCTTATAAGTCCAAAGTTGATTAAGCCATTTTTTTACAGCATCTAACTCTATTGATTGTCTAATGTTTACTTGTGGTTTAGACCAATAAAGTCCAAAAATTTGAGGTTTTCCCGACTTTAAATCACTAAAATATTTATCAATGTCTGCTTTTTTCTTTTGATCTTCATAATAATTATTTTCTTCAATATATTGTTCTAAATCCTTGTTCATTTGAGTAATTAGATCATCATCAAAAACATCTCTTATAACAATACATCCTCTTTTTTTAACTTCTGATGTTAAGTCCTTTAAGTTTAGTTTCAAATCATTAAATTTTACTTCAGGAATGATATTTTCATTTTGTTTATTTAGTTCTTCAATGTTAATAATTTCATCTGAAATAAATTTTTCAATTTCTAAAAAATTTTTTACATAATTTTTTGACTTATTTTTAAGATAATTTTTCTCCTGAGTAATAATTTCTTCTATATTATCTAGATCAATCATTATCTGAGGATAATTTTACTTTATAGTAATTATTTGAGTTTGTTGCCAAAGCTATCACTGATGGAAGCACCTGCTTGTAGAAATCAAATAAACTATTAAAAGGTTTAGGTAGCTGATCATCAATCTCTCTCCTTAACTTCTTTAAATTATATGAAGGCACCATTGGATACATGTGGTGCTCAAGATGATATTCCATATTCCAATACAGAAAACTCAATAAAGGATTTATTCTAACTGAGTAAGTGCTTAAGCGATGATCCTTTGTATCAACTTTTGCAGCTAAATGCTGTGTAACGTTAACAGCAAACCAAATTGGTTTTCCTATATATGTTGGTAAAATTATGTAAATAATTGGCAAGAAACTACCTATATAAACAGAGAATAAAATTACTAATAACCATATAAATACGTACAATCTTGAGTTCCACAATATTTTCTTCTTTTCTTTTGGTGGCGCAGTAATATCAATCACTGGTGAAAATTTACCAAATGCATGCTTAATAACTTCATATTTAATGAGCTTATGTGGATAAAAAAGATCAGTGAGTGGAATAAAGTTTAGAAAAAATGCAATAAGCTCAACTGGTCTTGATACCTGTATCTCATGATCATAATCATCTTCGGTTTGCAAAGTATTTGAATGATGAAATGTATGACTCCAACGCCATCTGAAGCCCTCAAAGTCACACATGAAGGAGCTTATGTGATAGAAAAACTCATTTATCCATCTTGTCTTAAAAGCAGTTCGATGAACTGTCTCATGCCAGTTTGCAACACTGAAAGCATATATAGTGCCGTATAAAAAGAAAAATAAATATGTCCACCAAGTACCAATTGTTACATAAGCTAGATAACCAGCAGCAAAAAGAAATAAAAAATAAAAAAAGAAATGAATTAAACCAGGTAAATCCTTTCTTTTAGATAATTGTTTAAGTTTTTTTTTATCTACCTCAGGTTTATACCAGCTATCAAGATTAACATGCATAAATAAATAACAGTTTTTATTTATCCCAACGATCTAACCAAGTACCATCAACAGTAGAGTCAAATGCATCTTTTTTGCCAGTACCTCTAAATTTTGTATGTTGATCTTCATATCCCTTAAACCACTCTTGCCAATTAGGAATATGACTCTCATCATCAGATTTTCTCATAATAATTGGATCAACTAAACCAGTATGGAAACCAGCCTCATCTTTAGGATTTTGAAACCTTAAATCTACACTCCATCTAACGTTATCAGAAAAATTTTCTAGAGATCTATGCGGTACTAACTGATGAAGAAATAGGACTGAGCCAGCCTTCATCTCGCAAGTTACTATTTTTTCCTCCGGAATGTCATTATCATCAATAAATAAATACCAAGAATCTTTTACTGATCCATCTTTTTTTTCTAGTTTATGATTTAGTACCCTTTCAGGCTTATGGCCTCCAGGGACAACTTGCATACATCCATTGTTTTTATTAACATCTAAAAAAGGTATCCATGCAGCTGGTTGCGTAGTTTTTTCTGCACCTTCTTTTAAGTATGCAGAATCTTGATGCCAAGGAACAGTCATTCTTGCTGTTTGAGGTGTTTTTGACCTAATATTCCATACAGGATGTCCTGATATATCTTTACCAACCCAATTTTCTACCATGTCTAAAAGTTTTTTAGATCCCCAAAGATTTGCTAAAGCAGGTTTTAATTCTCCTCGATGATGAATTAAAACTGAAGATCCTTTGAAATCATATTCTAAAGCAGCTAACCTTTTAAAAACATCTTTATCAGAATGTTTATTAGAAATCTTTCCAGCCTCGAAAGCTTTATTTGCATAATCATCAACTATATCTTCAAATTCATCTAAGATAGGATTTAGTTCATCTGCATTAAAAACATTTTCAACAATAGTATAACCTTCATCATTATACTGTTCTATTTGTGACTGGCTTATCATTTTTCCCCCTAATTAATTTGATATTTTTTATAATAAAAAAAATATTGACTAATTCAATACTAAACTGGAAATTGCCTAACTATTTCATAGTTAGGATCTTTTGATTGCTTTATAATTGCAGGAATAATTTCCCTATAAGCGTCAAAAAGACCTTTATTAGATTGTGGTAATTGATCTTTTATTAAAGAATGAAATTCTGGTAAATTATAAAACGGTACCTGAGGACATGCATGATGCTCAATATGATATTGCATATTAGAATATAAAAATGTGCCCAGAATTGGACCTAATATAACTGTTCTTGTTGTCTCTCTATGATCAAAACTATCAAATTTTAAACCTGCGTGTTGTGTAAATGCAAGAAGCCACAAAAATGGTCCGCCATAAATTTGCGGAGTAACAATTAAAAGTAATGGAAGAAAACTATTAAGATAAAAAGATAAACTTATTGTAAAAATAATTATTAAAAGAAAAATCCTGCTTGAAATAACCATCTTGTCAATTTCTTTTTCAGGAACAAGATCAAATATAAATATTTTAGTGTCATCCTGATCACTTTTTTGAAATATTCTGAAACTATGTTTGATTATTTTTGTCAACTCTGCCTTTAACCTATAATAACCAAAAAATTCTGCAAAAAAAAGAACTCCTAAATTTGTTGGTCTAGGATCAGCAATTTCTAAGTCTAAATCTTGATGCCTGGTTTTACTGTGATGATTAGCATGACTCCATCTCCATGATATTGGCTCAAAAAAAGCTAAAAAAGAAGATATGTAATAAAAAAAATCATTGAGTTTTCTATCTTTAAAAACTGATCTATGCCCATATTCATGCCAGCGAGCGTTACTACAAGCATATATTGTTCCATAAATAAACAAAGCAGGAACTGCAAACCAGGTTCCCCAAGCTAAGCAAGCAATAATTCCACTTAGTATAAGAGCGCTAAAATATAAAATTGTATGGAACCAAGCTTTAGAATTATCTCTCTTTAAAAGTCTTTTAAAAGTTTGCTTATCTATCTGAGGCTGCCACCACGTTTTAGCATCTAGATCTATTTTATTAATTTCTTCAACTTTTATTTTTGACATAATGTCAATATAATCGATTTTTATCCATTAACAAGAAGATCAGTCAGCTCATCGATACTTGTATCTTCTTTTGCTAAATCAGCAATTTTTTCTCCTCTTGCCATAACACATAAGTGATCTGCTATAGGATATACATGACTTAGGTTATGGGTAATAAATATAGAAGTAACACCTTGTTTTTTTAAACCTTCAACAAAACGTAAAACTTTATTTGTTTCTTTGACAGATAAATGGTTTGTTGGTTCATCTAAAATCAAAACTTTAGACTTAAAATACATTGCTCTTGCAATAACGACCCCTTGTCTTTCACCTCCAGATAATTGATTAACTGGCGTGTCGGGCGATCGTAAATGTAGTTCTACATCATTCAAGGCATCCATTGCGGCCTTATCCATTGTTTTTGATTTCATTAAACCAATAGAGCCTAAAGAGAAATTTGTTTGCTCCCTACCAATAAAAATATTTCTTGCTATAGACATTTGAGGGATCAGTGCAGAATACTGGTATATAGTTTCAATTCCAAGATTCATTGCTTGTTTAGTAGATTTGAATTTTACTTCATTTCCCTCAAAATATATGTGACCAGTATCAGGTGCATGAGCTCCAGATAAGATTTTAATTAAAGTTGATTTTCCTGCACCATTATCCCCGATAAGACCAACAACGGAGTCTTTTTTTATTTTTAAACTTAAGTTTTTTAGTGCATGAACACCTGAGTAATATTTATTTAAATCTTTACATTCAATTATATTTTCATTCGACATTATGCTTCATCCTTTTTTTCTTTAGAACTATCATCATCTTTTAATTCCTCTTCAGCGTTATTTTTATGAACCATATTTTCACCTCGTCTTACAACCCAGGTATTGAAAACAACTGATATTATTATTAAAGAACCTAAACCAGCCCTAAACCACTCAGCATCAATTCTTGCCATAATAATTCCACTCTCTAAAAAACGAATTAATATAGCACCAATTGCTGCTCCAAATATCGTTCCAACTCCACCAAATAAACTTACTCCACCAATAACAGCAGCTGCAATTGACTCTAGCTCTAGAAGATATCCTTGTGATGGAAGAGGTGCTTCAATTCTAAATGTTTGTATCATGCCGGCAAAGCCTGCAAGAAAACCACACAAAATAAAACAGAACATTTTTACGTTATTAGTTTTTATACCCATTGAAGATGCAGCACCTGTATCTCCGCCTGTTGCATATATCCAATTTCCTAAATTACTTCGATGCAACATTATTCCAGCTATTGCAGCAACACCTAGCATCCAAAATAGTGATGCTCTAAAAACTTCAAATTGAAAAACAAATAATTCATTCGGTAGCGAATGTGGGAATGGCGGAGGGAAACCTCCAGTTGCAACAGTAGTTAGACTTCTGGCAATGTAAAGCATTCCTAGCGTGGCTATAAATGAAGGAATGCCAAATCGAAGAGTTATAAATCCATTTACAAAACCAACGGCTATTCCTATTGATAAACCTAAAGCTATAGCAAACCAAGGCGGTATTCCTTGGTGAACAAGTTGAACCATAGTCATTGGCACAAGAGCAAAAACTGAACCTACAGATAAATCAAATTCTCCTGAAATCATTAGTATAGCAATGCCAATTGCAACAATGATATACTCGGGAGTAATACCCATAACAATTCTTATATTTCTTGGGCTAAGAAATTTATCATTGGCAATAAAAAAACCAGTCATGATAACAATAAACATTATAAATGTGCTTATTTCTGGTCTCATTAATATTGATTTAATTCTGTTATTTTTCATAATTGTTTCTTTTTAAAAAAAAACCGGGCTCTTTTTAGAACCCGGCTTTAATAATTTATACTCGTTATCTTACTGACATTCCTTTGAAAGAACGGATCTGAGCAACATCTTCTGGGCCAATCATAGCTTTACCAGTATCAATATCTAGAGCACTTAAGCCATATTTATTCATAAGGTATAACTGATGAACTGCCATATAACCTTGATAGTAAGGTTGTTGATCAACAGTAAGTTGTACATAGCCTTTTTCCATTTCTTCAAAAACTACGTCAACAAGGTCAAACCCAGCAAGAAGCATTTGTCCTGGTGCATAACCAAGGTTTCTAATACCTTGAGCTGCTCCAGCTTCCCAAAAACCTACGTCAAAATAAGCAGTTGTATTTGGGTTAGTTTGAACATATGCCGCTACTCTGTTTCCGACAGTAGATAGATCCATACCAGATTCTATTTTCTCGTATGTAACATTTCTGTCAGTGTTAGCTGCTTTATAATCTTCCATGAATCGTGCGATACCATTAGCTCGAGTATAAGCCCATGATTGGTTCATGTCAGCTACACCAATAAGAACATGTATGTCTCCCGCAGGAAATTGTTTAGATAAAGCTGAAGCAAGTTCATAACCGGCTTTTTCTAAATCTTGTCCAATATATGCAAGTCTATTGCTGCCAGCAGCACCTTCAGGATCATCTGTGTTTGCAGTAATTACTGGAATACCAGCAGCTAAAGCTTCATCAACAGCAGCATCAAAAATTGTTGGATTTGTAATTGTAGTAACAATGCCATCAACTCCTTGAGCAATAGAAGATTCTAAGTTTTGTAATTGCTCTTGTTGATCTCCATCACCAGATAGAGTTAACATTTGACAATCAGCATCGACTTGAGCACAAGCATCTTTAAATCCTTTATGAACTGCAGCCCAAAAAGCATTATTTGTATCACTGTGCATTACAAAGTTAAATTTGTATTCAGCTTTAGCAACAGTAGAAAACGTAAATGCTACTGCAACAGAAGCTAAGAAAAAAGTAATTTTTTTCATATTATTCCTCCTATAATGATATTTCGATTAACAGGATTTAAAATTTAAAACAAGCAGAAATAATGATTATAAGAAATACTAGAAAAATTAATAAATACTTAACTATATGAATTATAATAATTATTTTAGTAAAACCTTTACATCATTTTCTGAAAAATATGCAGGTTGTGAACAAACAGATTTTATTTCGCACTCTTCGTTTATTGTTGAAGCCTTTATTGTTGTTTCGATTATATCTAGAACGTGAAAAGATAATTCTGCACTACAACGATGAGGTTTTTGATTTTCAATTGAATAAATCATTTCAGACAAACCAATACCTCTATAATTTGACTGTCTTGGCGCCTCATTACTTCTTCCACTATGATTTACTATATTTGTTTTTCCCAAATACATATTTTCTACAGAGTGCTCTTCCCATACTGTACCAAGCTCTTTTGAAGTTAAAACCGGGCCACCAAACATATTTGGATCAGGAACAATAATAGATCCTTTTGAACCATAAAGTTCCATATGGTTTCTAGCGTGGTTTTGAACATCAAATGATAAGAAGCCTTGAATAATTGATCCGCTATGAAATTCTATATCCATCATAAAAGAAGTAGGTATATCAACAAAAAATTCTTTACCTTTTTTAACACCTGTTTCTACTATTCTTTTATCTGAAAATTTAGCACTCCTTGCTCTTACATTTTTTGCCGGACCTAATAAATTTACCAGAGCAGTAAAAAAATATGGACCCATATCAATCACTGGACCACCTCCTTCCTGAAACCAAGACTCAGGATTTGGGTGAAAAGTTTGGACACCTGAAAATGCAAAAATAAAGTTTCCTATTAAAACTTTTCCAACACTGTCTTCATCAATTAGTTGTCTTGAGCGTTGAATACCTCCTCCTAAAAATGTGTCTGGCGCATTTCCAAAATACAATTTATTCTTCTTAGCTAATTCAATTATTTTTTTTGCATCAGATAGTTTAATTGCCATAGGTTTTTCTGAATAAACATGCTTCCCTGCATTTAATGCTCTTTCAGATACTTCATAATGTGCTTTGGGTATTGTTAAATTTAAGATAATATCAATATCCTCATTATTTAGAAGATCATCAACTGACATTGATAAAATATTATTTTGCTTTGCACATTCATCTGCAGAAACTTGATTAATATCTGCGCAAGCTACAAATTTAATATTGTTGAAATAATCTTGGGATTTAAAATAGGTCTCAGCAATATTACCGCAACCAATTAAGCCAATTTTTTTCATGAAATTTATTAAGGAGTTTTTAAAAAAAAAGGCCGCCGTAGCGGCCTAATTTTAATTAATATTACATAAAGTCAGCAGCATTTTCAGCTGTAACTAAAACTGTTCCAGTATCAATATTATCTGGAATGCTCTCACCGTTAGCTAGTTTTAATGCATTCTCAACACCCATGTATCCCATGTTGTAAGAGAATTGTGCAATTGTTGCAGACATTTCACCAGCAGCTACACTTGCAGCAGCATCAGGGTTAGCGTCAAAACCAACAACTACAACATCATTAAGCATATCAGCATTTTTCAAAGCTTGAATAGCACCTAATCCCATATTGTCATTAGATGCAAAAATTGCTTTGATGTTTGGGTTACCAGTAATAATATCTTCAGTTACTGACATACCTTGGGCTGTATCCCAGTTCGCAGGAAGTTCAGCAACAATATTTAGACCACATGCTTCTAGTCCTTTATGAGAACCTTCAGCTCTGTGTTGACCAGTTGTTTGCGTTATCATTCCCTGAAGAATTGCAACATCAGAACCAGCTGGAACATTATCACAAATATATTGAGCAGCTAGTGCAGCACCATTAATATTATTTGTACCAATGAAAGTTACACCTTCATTAATACCGTTAGTATCAATATATACTACTGGTACGCCTGAAGCGATTGCATCATCTAAAATTGGAGCAACTGCATTTGGATCAGTTGGCGCGATGGCAATACCATCAACACCTTTAGCAATTTGATCTTCAATTTGTGCAACTTGAGCCATTACATCACTCTCTTGAGGTGGTGAAAGTATAATTAAATTTACACCAAACTCTTCTGCAGCATCTTTTGCTCCAGCTTCAACAGAAGCCCAAAAAGGGTTTCCAGCACCTGGACCTTTTGTACTTAGCATTATTGTTTTAGCGTGACCATCTGCTAACAGACTTCCTGAAAACAATAAAAACGAAGTTGTAATCAATGAAACAATAAATTTCATATTTCCTCCTATAAAAATTGTATGTTACACATAGCAACAATTAAATATGAATCAAGTAATTGATATTTCATTTAATATTTAATTTGCTAGTTTATCTTATTTTCTTGTAGAAAAATCTCTTCTGAGAACATCTATGTAAACGGCTATAATAATTATAGAACCAATTAAAACCTGTTGCCAAAAAACACTGACATTCATTAAGTTGAGGCCATTACGAAGTATTCCCATAATCATTACACCAGCAAACACACCTAGAACTGTCCCTCTTCCACCAAAGAAACTTGCCCCTCCAATAATAACTGCTGCAATTGCATCAAGTTCTGATTGTAATCCAGCATTTGGATAAGCGGAGTTTGTTCTTCCAGCTAAAATTAACCCGCCTATACCTGCAAGAAACCCACACAGAGTATATACAATAATTAATATTCTATTTACGTTAATTCCTGCTGCCCTAGCTGCACCAGGATTTCCTCCAATTGCATAAATCCACTTTCCAATACGTGTATGATTAAGAAAAACCCAAAAAATAAAAAATATTACAATCATTAATATTAAACTTGTTGGAATATATTCTCTTGTACCCTCACCTAATATTGTGTCTAATTTAATTTTTCCATTTCCAATAACTCTTATTTCATCAGCAAAACCAGTGATTGGAACCCCGCCAGATATTAAATTACCTACGCCTCTAAAAATATAAAGGGTTCCTAATGTCATAATGAAAGGATGGGGCATTTTAAGAAGAGTGATTCCAAGACCATTAAAAAGACCGCATAAAAACCCTACAGCTGGAGCAACTAACATTACAACATACCAAGGCATACCAGCTTTAGATGCAATTGCTAAACCCATCAAGGATAGCATAATTATTGATCCAACAGATAAATCAATGCCTGCCGTTACAATAACCATAAAAACACCTAAGGCTAACATAGACTGCCAAGATACTTGCTTAAAAACATTTGTTATATTTCTCCAAGAAAGAAAAACATCTGGTTGTAAAATGTGCAATACCGTTACCATGATAAGTATTAATAGAAGAATTCCATATTTTTCAAAAAAAGGAATTAATTTTACGAATGTACTATCTTGACTTTTATCCATATTAATCTTTTTTTCCCATAATCCAGCCAATAACCTCGTCTCGTGAAGTATCTTTTAACAATGATTCTGCAAAGTTAGTGCCTTGAAAAAGTGCCATCACTCTATCGCATACACTAAAAATATCATCCATTCGATGGCTGATTACAATTACACTTACACCTAAACTTTTAAGATTTAAAATTAAGTCTAAGACTTTGCCAACTTCTTTAACCGCTAAAGCGGCAGTAGGTTCATCCATAATAACTATTTTAGCATTAAAGGCAGTTGCTCTAGCAATTGCTACAGCTTGTCTTTGACCACCTGATAGTTCTTCAACTTTTTGATCAGCTGATTTTACATTAATTTTCAATTTAGCTAAATGTTCTTCAGTCAATTGCTTTCTTTTTGTATGATCTAGAAAATTAAAAGGTCCGACTTTTTTTACAGGCTCTCTTCCTAAAAAAATATTATCACCTATTGGTAAATTCCCAGCTAAAGCTAAATCTTGATAAACCATTTCTAAACCTAAATTTTGGGAGTCTCTCGGGCTATTAAGATTAACTTTGTTCCCTGAAAAAAAAAGTGACCCCTCACTTTGTTTATAAAGACCAGAAAGTACTTTCATGAGAGTAGATTTTCCAGCCCCATTATCACCAACAACACCAAGCACCTCACCTTTTGTTATTTTTAGATTAACATCGTTGAGGGCCGTAATTGTTCCAAAGAACTTAGATATTGATTGCGCTTCTAAAACTATTTCTTCACTCATATTATTTTGTAGTCATAAGGAAAATTTTAGTTAATATCAACCGGTTTTGATCTTAAATGCCTTACCGTTTCTTTAATAGCCTTTTTGCATAATCGTGGTGGCAATCCACTATTAATTAATTTTAAATCTTCAAGAACTATATCACCCATTTCTTTAAATGCAGAGTCAAGTGCTCCTGCTCGGTGAGGAGAGAAAATCACATTAGTTAAACTTCTTATTTTGTGACTTTTAGGAACTGGTTCAATTGGAAAAACATCTATTGCTGCAAAAACTTTTCTATTTTTTAGAAATTTATAAAAATCATCAAAATCAATGATTGCCGCTCTACTCATAAGAACAAAAGTGGTGTTATCTTTTATATTTTTTAATACATTATGGTTGATCATTCCTTGATTCGAGGATGTTATTGTAGCTAAAACGTAAATTATCTCACTTGATGATAATAATTTATTTAAACTGACTGGATTAACATTATTTTTCTTTATTTCCATATCAGGAACCCACGGATCATAGGCCATTATATTATTTGTAAATGGATGAAGGAGTGGAACTAAAGATTTTGCTAAATCTCCAAAACCTAGTAAGCCAATTTTCTTATTCTTTATTAAAAAATTATTCTGACTTATTTCTCCTCCATATTTTTCTTTTCCTTCAACAAAATCGTTATGGGCAATGTGAATACTTCTTGCAATTGATAGAGTCAGTCCTAAAGCCATTTCAGCAACAGGTTGGGCAAATACAGGTGATGTTGCTAAAACATGAATATTGTTTTTAAAACAATATTCATAATCCATGTTATCCATAAAATTACTCTCTACGTTAAAAATTGCTTTTAATTTAGTTTGTGTTTTTAATAATTTAGTAGGTAGATTGGGTTGACCAAAAATATACTGAGCATTAGGTAAGTTTTTTATATAAAAATTTTTTTTATTACTCTTGGGTGCTTTCAATAGAGTAAAATTATTTTTTAAAAATTTTAAATTTACTTTTGAAAATAATATATCCATTGTTCGTGGATAAGGATCCAAGAGAATAACAGGTTTGTTTTTATCCATTTAAATAATTTAATTTTAAAAGAGATAGATGCACTAACTTTGAAAATTGATAATTGCAATTAAGAAGTTAAACACCCTTTCTTTGATTAACCTTACCTTCCAAATGATCTTTTAATGCTGACTTTTTATTTTCAGTATCGGCATCCATTAAAGTTGGGCTTTCCCAAAATGCCGTTCCATCTAACCATTCATAGCCATGAGTTTCCATAACAATGACATATGTTTTGTCTGATGCTTTAGCTCTCTTATAAGCAGCTTCAAGTTCTGAAGTAGATTTAACTGTTTCTCCATTTGCGCCCATACTTTTTGCATGAGCTTCAAAATCCACGAATTGAAGGTTTTTTGCTCTCGCTGATCTTAAATTACAAATATATTCATTACCTCCTTTAGCAAGCTGAAGCCTATTAATAACCATATGTCCTCCATTATCACAAAGGACAATAATGAGTTTTTGACCATACAGAACCGAGCTATAAATATCACTGTTATGTAAAAGATAAGAGCCGTCACCAACAAAAACAACAACATCTTGCTCTGGCTTTGCCATCTTTATTCCAAGTGCGCCAGAAATTTCATAACCCATGCAGCTAAAACCCCATTCAGTTTCAAAAGTATTTAATTGTTTAGGCTTCCAAATTTGCACAACTTCACCTACCAAACCACCTGCAGCTGTTACAACAATATCGGAAGGGTCAGCATTTCTATAAACTGCACCTACTGCGTGCGCATATGATGGAATTTCTTGGTTAGTAGGACCGCTTTCTTTTTGCACATAGGAATCCCATTTATTTCTTTCATCAACTGCTCTTTCATACCATTTAGCAGGTGCTTTCCAAGCGCCTAACGCTTCTGACAATTTTATTAACCCAATTTTTGCATCACTTACGACAGGGGTTGCTCTGTGTTTAGTTGTATCAAACCTAGTTGAGTTAATAGACACCAATTTAAAATCAGGATTTTGAAAATTAGTCCAAGAACCTGTTGTAAAATCAGCTAGTTTTGTTCCTACAGCAAGAGCTAGATCAGTATCTTTAGAGAGACTATTTGAAGATCCCTCACCTAAACATCCAATTGCACTTATATAGTATGGGTCATCATGAGTCATACAGCCAATACCCATTACTGTTGATGTAACTGGTATGTTATGTTTTTTTGCAAACATTGATAATTCTTGTTCTGCCTCTGCATAAAGAACACCACCGCCAGAGATAATAATTGGTTGTTTAGAATTTTTAATTTTTTCTGCTGCTATTTCAATTTGATCTGGATCTGGATAAATTTTTCTTATTGTATGAATTTTTTCTTCAAAAAATAATTCTGGATAATCGTATATCTCTCCTTGAACATCTTGCGACATAGAAATAGTAGCGGGACCACAATCTGCAGGATCTAACATCACTTGTATTGCTTGTGGCAAAGATGATAAAATTTGTTCGGGTCTTGTAATGCGATCAAAATATCTAGAAACAGATTTAAATGCATCGTTTTGTGTTTCAGTGGGAGAAGTAAAGTTCTCTACTTGTTGCAAAACTGGATCAGGAAAACGACTTGAGAAAGTATCACCTGGTATTAGTAATAAAGGAAGACGATTACTCAATGCAACTGCTGCTGCAGTTACCATATTTGTAGCTCCGGGACCAACAGATGAGGTGGCAATAAAAATTTGTTTACGACGCATAGCACGTGCGTAACCAATTCCAGTTAAAGCCATATTTTGTTCATGATGACCTCTGTATCCAGGCAAATCTGATTGGAATTCTTCCATAGCCTGACCTATACAAGCAACATTGCCGTGCCCATAAATACCAAATGCGCCAGGAAATAATGGTACTTTTTTATCATCAATAATTATTTTTTGTGCAATCAAATACTTGAATAAAGCATGCGAACAAGAAAGAGAAATTGTTTTCATAAAATTAAATTTAATTTTTTGTTATTTTATATTTTAATTACTATAAATAAAAAATTATAATAGTTTTTTTAAAAAAAAATTTCTATATTAATGTTAAATTAACATATTTGATAAGCTATGAAAATTTCTATAATTGGTGAAATTCATCCTTCAGGATGGGAAATATTGAAAAAATCAAAATTTGAAGTATTTGAAATTAAAAATTTTGAAGTTAATAATTTAAAAAAAGAACTTAATGATGTTGATGGTATACTTTTAAGAACATCAAAACTTGAAGAAGATGTTTTATCTAAATGTAAGAAGCTTAAAATAATTGCTAGACATGGTGTGGGATATGACAATGTAGACTTTGATTACTTGAATAAAAATAAAATAGCCTTAAGCATAACTGGAACATCTAATGCTGTTACAGTTGCTGAGTATGTCTTAACTTCTTTTTTAAGTTTAGCTAGGAAAATTAATTTCGCTGATAAACTTGTTAAGGAAGGTAAGTTTAAGGAAAAAAAAACATTACCAGATTTCTTTGAACTATTTGAAAAAAAAGTCTTAATATGTGGTTTTGGAAGAATTGGCAAAGCTGTTGCAAAAAGATGTTTAGGATTTGAATCTAAAGTATATGTTTATGATCCCTTTGTAGAAGATGAAGAAATACAAAAAACTAATTGTATTCCTATTGAAAAAAATGAAGGTTTAAAAATCGCGGACTATATAACTCTTCATGTTCCTTTAAATAAAAATACTAAAAATTTTATATCTACAAATGAATTTAATATTATAAAAAAAACAGCTATTGTCGTAAACGCATCAAGAGGAGGAATAATTAATGAAGAAGCATTAATAAACGCTTTAGAAAGTAATCAAATTCAAGCAGCTGCTCTAGATGTTTTTGAACAAGAACCTCCTCCTGGAGATCATCCGATATATAAATTTAATAATGTTTTATTATCTCCGCATAATTCAGCCCTTTCTCTTGAATGCAGAAAAAGAATGTCTATTGAAGCAGCAAGTTCAATCGTTAATTATCTTACTGACAAAGAAAAATTAAATTTAAATAATATAGTAAATAAAAATAATTTAGGGATTTAAAGATTAAGATAAATATTTCCATCTTCTTCATAAATATCATATGTTTTTAAAGGCGGGAGCTCTAAATCACTTATAGAATCTCCTGAAACAATACTAAATGTATTTCCACAACTGGCACATTCGAGTTCCTCTCCTTCAACATTAGATTCACTTAAAAAAGTTTGATCTTCACAATAACAATGTCCCTGAGTTGCAAAAAAACCAGATTCTAATCGAAAAATTGCGTAATCTATTTCTTCATGCTCAAAGTTTTCAACACTTCCAACATCAATGTCTTCCTCTTCTCCTACATGAACTGGTTCAATCTCTAAATTCATAAAAAAATTGTAGAATAAATTTCGAAAATAATAAATATTTATTTATCTAAAACGTAAATTTTTTTCTGAAAGTTGACTAATGTTACTAACACCCATTAATCTCATATCTCTTTCAATTTCATTTCTTAAATTAGATAAAGTTTTTTCAACACCCTTTTGTCCACCAGCTGCAAGAGCATACAGATACATTCTTCCACCAGAACATGCTTTTGCACCAAGAGAGAGAGCTTTTAATACGTGAGTGCCTCTTCGAATTCCTCCTTCACAAACAACATCTACCTTATCCCCAACAGCATCAACTATTTCAGCTAGCTGATCAAATGGAGATCTTGCTCCATCAAGCTGTCGACCGCCATGGTTGGATACCATCACACAAGTTGCTCCAACATCGACAGCTTTTTTAGCATCGTCAACTGACATAATTCCTTTAATCGCAAAGTGCTTTCCCCATTTTTTATTTATATTTTCTACTCCCTTCCAATCTAGAGAATTGTCCAACATTTTGGTAAAGTAATCACCTATACTTGTCATCACACTTGTTCCGGCATCAATATGATTTTTCAAATTACTTAATTCCCACTTTGGTTTCGTGAAATAATTAAATGCCCATGAAGGATGTGTCATAAAACTCAACGCACTATTTAAATTAAGTTTAATGGGAATAGTAAAGCCTGTTTGTAAATCTCTTTCTCTGTTTCCACCAACTGCTGTGTCAACAGTTACAGCCATAGCTTCAAAATTTGAATTTTTACATCTATCAATAAGTTCATTATTTAATCCCTGATCTTTATGAACATATAATTGAAATAGTTTAGGTGTTGTTACTAAATTTGATATTTCTTCTATGCTTGCTGTCCCAAGAGAAGAAATACCAAACATGGTTCCAAATTTTTCTGCAGCTTTAGCAACACCTATCTCTCCCTCATAATGAAATAATCGTTGGAGTGCTGTAGGTGCACAATACAACGGCATATCAATTTTTTGCCCCATTACAGTTGTTGACATATCTATTTTATCAACTCCCGATAATACATTTGGCACTAAATCACATGTATCAAACGCATCAGTATTTCTTTTATAGGTTATTTCATCATCTGCTGCGCCATCGATATAATGAAAAATGGGGCTGGGTAATTTTTTTTTAGCTAATTTTCTAAAATCTCTAACATTATGACAATTTTTGACACTACCAAACATTAAGCTTGGATAGTTTTTTGAGTTTGTTCACCTAACCCCTCAATGCCTAGTCTCATTTCATCACCTGGTTTTAAAAATACTTGTGGCTTCATCCCCATGCCAACACCTGGAGGTGTGCCAGTAGAAATAATGTCGCCAGGTTGTAATGACATAAATCTACTTAAGTAACTTATTAAAAAATTTACCCCGTACACCATTGTTTTTGTTGAGCCATCTTGCATCCTTTTACCATTAACGTCTAACCACATTGATAAATTTTGAGGATCAGTAACTTCATCTTTTGTAACCAAATAAGGTCCGATAGGCCCAAAGGTATCACAAGACTTTCCTTTTACCCATTGACCTGAGTGCTCTAATTGAAAAGCTCTTTCACTTAAATCATTTACCACACAGTAACCCGCTATATGATCTTGTGCTTGATCTTCAGAAATATACTTTGCTTCTTTTCCAATAACAACTCCTAGCTCAACTTCCCAATCTGATTTCTTTGAATTTTTTGGAATATGAATGTCATCATTAGGACCGATAATTGCACTTGTAGCTTTAAAAAATATAATTGGCTCAGGAGGCACTTCCATACCTGTCTCTTCTGCATGATCTGAATAATTCAAACCGATACAAATAATTTTACCAACACTTTTTTTACAAACACATGGTGCAATACCATCAATTTTTTCTACTTTAGGCAAAGAATAAATATCAGTATTTTTTATCTCACTTAATTTTTCTACAGTAACATTATCACTATCCCAGTCAGACACTAAACTCGAAGCATCACGAATATTTTCTTCTGCATCTAAAATTCCAGGTTTAACACCGTTACCAATTCTATATCTTAAAGTTTTCATTATAAAGTCCATCCTCCGTCTATTAAATTGAGTGTTCCAGTCACAAAATCTGATTCATCGCTAGCTAAATAAACTGCCATTGATGCTATCTCTTTAGGTTGCGCCAATCTACCCATTGCTTGTCTTGCAATAAAATCTTTTCTTGCTTGCTCAGGATTATCAGCCATTTGAACTCTACTCTCCCAAGAGGGGGTCTCCACTGTTCCAGGCAGAATTGCATTGCATCTAATCCCTTCCTTAACATAATCTGCTGCAATGGCTTTTACAAACCCATTTAACGCAGCTTTTGTAGTTCCATAAATAAATCTATTTGGTGCACCTTTAACGTTAGATGCAGCTGAAGATACAATGATAATATTACCTTTTTTATTTTTTAACATTTTTGGAATTAAGTTATGTGACATGAGATATGCTGAATAAACATTAATATTAATTGAATTATGAAATTCATCTGAGTCACAATCCATAATAGTTCCATTATGAACAAAACCAACGGCATGAAAAAGAATATCAATATTATCTAAAGAAGAGCAAAACTTCTCAACTTCAATCTTATTTGTTGCATCAAGATTTGCAATTTTTATATTAGGATAATCTTTACTTAATTCATTTAATTTTTCTTCATTTATATCAGTAGCTAAAACATCAGCACCTTCATTAGCAAAAGCTATTGCTGTTGCCCTTCCTATTCCTTGAGCTCCAGCAGTAACAACAATTTTTTTATTTTCTAATCTCATCTTATTTTGTTTCCAATATTCTCTATTGGGATAAAAAAACTCAATAACAGAATTTTCTTTCATTTCAATGATGTAATGTTAAACTTTAATTTATAAATAATATATATTTTATGAAAATTCTTTTAACTGGAGGTGCTGGATATATAGGAAGTCATGTTTTGCTTTCTATTTTAGAAAATAAACATGATGTAATTGTAATTGATGACCTTTCCACAGGAAATAAAAGCCTTATTCCTGAGAATATAAAATTAATTAATGCAAATATTAACGACTCAGAAAAAATCTCCGCTATATTGGTAAAAGAAAACTTTGATCTTCTTTTACATTTTGCAGGATTTATTAAAGTAGAAGAGTCTGTTCAAAATCCTGATAAATATTTTAAAAATAACACTGATAACGCCATTAAGCTTTTTGAAACGTGCTACAAACATAATTTAAAAAATATTATATTCTCTTCAACGGCAGCGGCTTATGGAAATCCTAGCAATAATGAATCAATAACAGAAAATGAAATTCTTAACCCTCTAAACCCTTACGGAGAGTCAAAAGTTAAAACAGAAGAATATTTATTAAACAACCAAGATAAATATAATTCAATTATATTAAGGTACTTTAATGTTGCTGGAGCTGATCCTGAATTACGATCAGGTCTTATTTCAAATACCCCAACACATTTAATCAAGATTCTAAGTGAAGTTGTCATAGGAAAAAGAGAAAAAATCTCAATATTTGGTGATGACTATAATACTAAAGATGGCACAGCAATTAGGGATTATATTCATGTGAGTGATTTAGCTAGTATTCATTTAGAGGCAGCGAAATATTTATTAGACAAAAAAGTAAGTAATATTTTTAACTGCGGATATGGAAGGGGTTACTCAGTATTGGATGTAATTAATACCGCTAATGAATTATATGATAATAAAATAATGTTTGAATATGATAAAAGAAGACCTGGGGATTCTGAAAAATTAATTTCTAATGTTGATAAACTTCATCAACATATAAATTGGAAACCAAAATTTGATGATTTAAAATTAATTATTAAAACTGCTGTTGAGTGGGAAAAGAAGATAAATGAAAAAAATTTATAAAAGAGAGTTTGAAAGAAATGATAAAAGACATTTACTTCTCTTTGGCTATGAAGAACATTATGAAAAAGCTTCTAAAGAACTTGAAATAACACCATCACCTAGTCCACACATGAGATGGAATCCATCTCGACAAGAATGGGTAACTTATTCTGCAACACGACAAGTAAGAACTGCTTTTCCTCCAAAAGAATATTGCCCCTTATGTCCTGGAGCAGAATTAAATTTTCCAACTGAAATTCCTTTTAAAAATTTTGAAGTTGCTATCTTTCCAAATAGATGGGCGAGTTTTAATACAAGTGAAGATCAGACGGAGATTGATGGCTTAAATGTAAGACCTTCTAACGGAGAGTGTGAGGTAGTAGTATATTCTTCTAATCATTTAGATACGGTTGCTCAAATGCCATTAGACAGAATAGAATTGCTTTTTAATGCTTGGTCAGATCGCTATACACAATTACTTAGCAGGGATGACATTAGCTATGTTATGCCTTTTGAAAATAGAGGGGAAGAATGTGGTGTTACTCTTCATCACCCTCATGGTCAAATTTATGCCTTTCCTTTTATCCCACCAGTTATTCAAAAAGAAGTTGATGCATTTAAGAAAGAAAATTTTATTTTGAAATTAATGAATGATCTAGAAACAAAATATTTTGTTTATCAGGATGACAACGTTATTGCAGCCGTTCCTCCATTTGCACGATATGCCTACGAAATATGGATTATTCCAAAAAGACAACTTGCAGGTCCTTGGCAATTTACAGATGAAGAATATAATTCTTTTGCTAGAGCTCTTCAAAAAGTAGTTAAAGGGTATGATGATTTTCTAGGAAGAAGATGTCCTTATATTATGGGCTTACATGCAGCGCCTAAACTTGATGATAAAAATTTTCATTTTCATATGGAATTTTATCCACCTTTAAGACATGGTGATAAACCAAAAGTGTTAGCAGGTTCTGAATCTATGGCAGGGGTATTTATCATGGATGTTTTGCCCGAAGAAACTGCTATAGAACTTAGAAAGTATATATCATGACATCAATTGTGGAAAAAATAAATTTTTTTAAGGAAAATTTAGAATTATTTGATGATGATATGGATAAATATAAATATTTACTTGATCAAGCGAAGAACGCTAAAACATTTCCTGAGGAGTTTAGGCAAGAAAGTTTTAAAGTAGATGGATGCCAAGCACAAGTTTGGCTTGTACCTTTCACTGAAGAAGAAAAACTATATTTTCATTCTGATTCAGATGCGTTTATTTCAAAAGGAATGGTCACAATATTATGTGAAATTTATGGAGGTAGAAAGCCTGATGAGATAGCAAATGCAAATTTTGACCTTTTATCAGCTTTAGATTTAGATACGTTATTAACTCCAGGCAGAAGGAACGGCGTATACTCAATGCTAATGAAAATCAAAGAGTATGGAGCTGTTTACAGTAAATCAAAATAATACTTTCAATTAAATATTTATTCTCTTTTATAATTTTTCCTATATCAGTTTTTTACTTATATGATTGAACAGAAAAACATAAAAATTGATCCGAACTTATTTAATTTCATTAACACGGAAGTATTAAATGGCTTGAATATTAGTAGTGAACATTTCTGGAATGGTTTCTCTGATATTGTTGATATTTATTATAAAAAAAATAATGATCTTTTAAATATAAGAAAAAACTTACAATCTAAAATAAATGATTGGCATGTTGCACATAGGTCAAAAGATATTGATTTGGACGAATATAAAAAATTTTTAAAAGAAATTAATTATATTGTTAACAAAGGACCAGAATTTAAAATAACAACTTCAAATGTTGATAAAGAAATATCAACTATATGTGGACCGCAACTTGTGGTGCCCATTACAAATGCAAGATTTGCGCTCAATGCTGTAAATGCAAGATGGGGAAGTTTTTATGATGCATTATACGGAACTGATGCATTGGGAGATATGCCTGAAGGTAATAGCTACGACTCTGAAAGAGGCGCAAGAGTTGTGGCATTTGCAAAATCTCATTTAGATAAATTTGCCCCCCTTTTAAATACATCGTGGAAAGAAATTAATAAAATTCAATTAATTGATAATAAAATTATTTTAAGAAGCCCAAATAATCCAAATGTAAATTTAAAAAATAATGATCAAATTATTGGATGGAGACTTAATCAAGAGTCAATACTTTCAGAATTAATTTTATTAAAAAATAATCTTCATTGTAGAATTATAATAAATACCAATGATGCCATTGGAAAAAATGATCCTGCTAATATTTCTGACATTTTAATTGAGTCAGCTATCTCTACTATTCTTGATTGTGAGGATAGTGTCGCAACTGTCGATGCTGATGATAAAATTTTAGCTTATAGAAATTGGCTTGGTCTTATCAAAGGAGATCTGCAAGCAGAGTTAAAAAAAAACAATCAAGTTATTACAAGAACATTAAATGAAGATATAAAATTTACTTCAATTAAAGGACCTGAGGAGTTTTTAAAAACACGCTCCTTAATGTTAATCAGAAATGTTGGTCATCTAATGACTACCCCAGCAATATTAACAAAAGATAATCAAGAAATTGGCGAGGGTATTATGGATGCAATTATTACTTCTTTAATTGCAACTTATGACTTTAAAAAATTAGCAAATAAAAACTCAGAGCATCAATCTATTTATATAGTGAAACCAAAAATGCATGGTCCTGAAGAAGTTAGCTTTACAAATGATCTCTTTTCAGCGGTTGAGAGTTTATTAGACTTGCCAAATAGTACAATAAAAATTGGTATTATGGACGAGGAGAGAAGGACAAGTGTTAATTTAAAAGAATGTATACGTTCGGCTAAATCAAGGGTAGCGTTTATTAATACAGGATTTTTAGATAGAACGGGTGATGAAATACATACCGCGATGCAAGCTGGTTCTTTTTTAAAAAAAGCTGATATGAAAAGTGCGCCGTGGATTTCTTCTTATGAAAATAGAAATGTCAAAATTGGTTTAGAGTGTGGTCTGCAAGGTAAGGCACAAATAGGCAAAGGAATGTGGGCGATGCCTGACTTAATGGGAGAAATGATGAAACAAAAAATTGGCCACCCTAAATCTGGAGCTAACTGTGCATGGGTGCCAAGTCCAACTGCCGCTACCTTACATGCACTTCATTATCATGAAGTAGATGTGAAAGAGATTCAAAAAAATATACTTAAAAATGACTTAACTGGATCATTAGATGACTTACTGACTTTACCCCTACTTAAGGGACAGAATTTATCAGAAGATGAAATTATGCATGAAGTTGAAAATAATACACAAGGTATTTTAGGATATGTTGTACGTTGGGTTGATCAAGGAATAGGGTGCTCAAAAGTATTAGACATAAACAATATTGGTTTAATGGAAGATAGAGCAACTTGTAGAATTTCATCACAAGCTCTAGCAAACTGGATAGAACATGGAATAGTCTCCAAAGATCAAGTTCTGAAGGCATTCAATAAGATGGCGAAAATCGTCGATGATCAAAACTCTAATGAGACAAACTATATTCCTATGGCTGATAATGATAATTCTATTGCATTTAAGGCGGCAAAAGATCTTGTTTTTGATGGGGTAAATCAACCATCTGGTTATACAGAGCCTATTTTACATCGTAGAAGATTAGAATTTAAATTACAAAATAATTAAGATAAAATATCCTAATTATGATTGAAGAAAAAAGAGATTTTTACATCGATGGTCAGTGGGTGAAACCTTCTCAAATAAATGATCTAGAAGTTATTGATCCATCAACAGAGGAGGTTTGTGCTATTATTTCTCTTGGTTCAAAAAAAGATACAGATGATGCAGTTAAGGCAGCTAAAAATTCTTTTGAGTCTTGGTGGGGCACTTCTAAAGAAAAAAAAATAGAATTATTAAATAACCTTTTAGAAATTTATATGAGGAGATCTTCAGAAATGGCTGAAGCAATTTCAAAAGAAATGGGAGCACCAAAAGATTGGTCTATAAATCAACAAAGTCAATCTGGAGAAGATCACATTAAAACATTTATAAATAATTATAAAAAATTTAAATTTGAAAATTACTTAAATGAAGACGAAGGAAATTATATTGCCTATGAGCCTATTGGGGTATGTGCATTGATTACACCTTGGAATTGGCCTATTAATCAAATTGCACTAAAAGTATTACCTGCCCTTGCTGCAGGTTGCACAATGATATTAAAGCCCTCTGAAATTGCACCATTGTCGGGAATGTTATTTACAGAAATGATACATGAAGCTGGTTTTCCAAAAGGAGTTTTTAATTTAGTTAATGGAGATGGACCAGGTGTGGGGACATCACTTTCAAGTCACCCTGACATAGACATGGTTTCTTTTACTGGTTCTACACGTGCTGGAAAATTAATAACTAAAAATGCTGCTGATACAATTAAACGTGTCTCCCTTGAACTTGGAGGTAAAGGAGCAAATATAGTTTTTGCAGACGCAGATGAGAAAGCAGTGAAGCGTGGGGTTAGAAGAGTTTTTAATAATTCTGGGCAAAGTTGTAACGCCCCTACCCGCTTACTTGTTGAAAAATCAATTTACGAAAGAGCAGTTAAAGAAGCAATTGAAGTTGCTGAAAAAACTGAAGTTGATGTAGCTAATAAAGAAGGGAAGCATATAGGTCCCGTCGTGTCAAAAATGCAGTACAATAAAATTCAAAATTTAATCAATAAAGGAATAGAAGAAGGAGCAAAATTAGTTGCTGGAGGCCCTGACAGACCTTCTCACCTTAACAAAGGTTATTTTGTAAGACCAACTGTTTTTGCTGGCGTCAATAATGAGATGACAATAGCAAAAGAAGAAATATTTGGTCCAGTTGTATCGATAATCCCTTTTTCAAATGAAGAAGAGGCAATTAAAATCTCCAATGATACTGCCTACGGTTTAACCAACTATATACAAACTACTGATACAAAAAAAGCACAGCGTATTGCCAGGCAATTAAGATCAGGAATGGTTGAAATAAATGGAGTAAGTTTTGCGGATGGTTCACCATTTGGTGGTTATAAGCAGTCTGGTAATGGTCGTGAAGGTGGTAAATGGGGTATCGAAGAATTTTTAGAAGTTAAGTCCATTAGTGGATGGAAATAAAAAATTAAGCTGCTGACTTTTTTTAAATTAACAAAATTTTTACCTATTTATCTTCGTATTATTAAAATTTATTTATTTAATATCCTTTGATTTTCTTAGCAAATTTAATAAATAATTACTTTTCTTCAAAAAAGAAGTATCATTAATTTGATACAAAGGAGGTTTGTATGAATAATAAATGGACTTGGGTTGTGGCTGCAGTTGTCGTAATTGTAATACTTTATTTTGTATTTTCTTAATCTTTAAAAACAAAAATGTTAACACCTCTCTTTTATTATCTAAGGAGGGGTTGCTTAATAAAAAACTAATCGTAAAAACTTATTTCTGAAACAGATACATCAGAATAAAAATTTCTTCCATAAGCAACAATACCAAATGTCCTTATATCATTACCGTCTAACGATCTATTTGAATATCTGTGTTTAAATTTAGAAAAAGGCAAGTCCACTATTTCCCAATTATCATTTGTAGTAAATGTAGCTGAATAAAAATCTCTATAAGATCTGTCTTCACTTGTTCTAATAAATATATGATATGTTTCACCATTTCCTTTTGTATTAAGAAGTACACCTTTTAAATCTTTATTAGTATTAATTAGATCCACAAAAGAAAAATTCGTACGTATTTGAATAAAACCTCCGTTATTGGCAGTGCTAACGTTTCCAGTAAGTCTAGCAAAAATCATATCGCCATCTTTATCAAGAATTGCTTGACCGTCAGATACCCCTCCCATTGTTTGATCACTTATGTATTGCCAGTATCTTGCATTCTCCTCAGTAAAAGGGATGTTAATTTGATCTTTGGAAAAAACAACTGAACTATAAAATATTAATAATGAAAATAACAATTTATACATTTTAATTAGATAGGTTTAAAACAAATAAAAAACATGATTTCAATTTAAAAACAAGGTATTACTAAGTTAAACAATATGGGAGTATGGCGGAACTGGTAGACGCGCCGGATTCAAAATCCGGTCACTTCGGTGGTGTGGGTTCGATTCCCTCTACTCCTACCAAATAAATGAAACTTTTAAGATCTTTATACAACTGGACGCTTAATAAAGCTGAGCATAGATATTCTTCATGGATACTAAGTATAGTTTCATTTGCTGAAAGTTCATTTTTTCCAATTCCACCAGACATACTTCTTATCCCAATGATAATTGCTAAAAGAGTTAATGCATGGGTGTATGCATTTATTTGTACATTTTCTTCAGTGCTTGGTGGTGTTGCTGGATATGCTATAGGATATTTTTTCTACAACAGTATTGGTATTTTAATAATTGATGCGTATCATCTATCAAATTCTTTTAATATATTTGAGAGTTACTATAATGAGTATGGGGTATTAATTGTGTTGGGGGCAGGCTTTACTCCTTTTCCCTTTAAATTTATTACAATTGCAAGTGGTGTATTTAACCTCAATATATTTTTATTTATTATAACCGCTATTATAGCAAGAGGATTAAGATTTTATTTACTTGCAGCATTACTTTTTGTTTTTGGAGAAAAAATTAAAGTTTTAATTGATAAATATTTTAACATACTTGCTATCTTATTTTTTATTCTTTTAATCGGAAGCGTGTTATTAGTTAAATTTATTTAATGTTACAAAAGTATTGGTTTTATCTTGTTGGTTTCTTTAGTCTTGCTGCTTTAACATCAGCACTTATTGCAGAATTTTATTTTAATTTAGCACCATGTGAAATGTGCTTAAAACAAAGAGAGCCTTATTATATTATTATTTTAGGGTTTATATTTATTGCAATATTAAAGTGGCAGAAACGTATTTGGTTCTACCTTTGTGTTCAACTCATTAGTATTTACGGATTATTTTATTCTGTTTGGCACGTAGGTATAGAAAATCAATTACTCCCTGGTCCTGCAGGTTGTTCCAGCGGGTTAAATACCACAAATAATATCTTAAGCCTAAAAGAACAAATTTTAGCCAAACCAGTAATTAATTGTGAAGATATTGCTTGGAGTATTTTAGGACTATCAGCAGCTACGATTAATAGTTTGCTTTTATTTTTGATTTTTATTTTAAATGCCATATATCTTTGGAGTAACTATGGTACAAAAAAAGAAAAAAATAATTAAAAAGAAATCAGTAAAAAAAAAGAATTCTTCTTCAAGTAACAAGCCTTCAACTGATAAAAATATATTAGATGAGATAATAAGAGTTGATCATGCAGGTGAGTATGGTGCAACTCGTATTTATGATGGGCAAATTGCCATTTTTGGTAAAGATTCCAAAATTGGCAAAACAATTCAACACATGGCTGATCAAGAGCAAGAACATATAGAAAAGTTCAATGAACTCTTAATTGAAAAACGTGTTCGTCCTACTGCACTATTACCCTTATGGAATGTTGCTGGGTTTGCTTTAGGGGCTGGAACAGCCCTGATGGGAGAGAAAGCAGCAATGGCTTGTACAGTAGCAGTCGAGAAAGTTATTGGTGAACATTATAGAGAGCAACAAAATTTATTAGAAGAAGATGAAAAAGATTTAAAGAAAACAATCGCTAAATTTGAGAAAGATGAACTTGAGCATCACGACATAGGTCTGGAACATGATGCTGAAAATGCACCTGGCTACAAGATTATGACAAAAGTAATTGAAATTGGCTGCAAAACAGCAATTGCAATATCAAAAAAAATTTAATTCTCTAGTTCCGTATCCCAATATAAGTAGTCTCGCCAACTATCATGTAAATAATTTGGAGGAAAATTACGCCCATTATTTTGTAATTGCATAGAATGAGGTTGAGCAGGTGTTTTGAGTAATTTCATATCAGTGTTTTGAATTAATTTTCTTCCTTTTTTTAAGTTACATGTCGTACATGCTGATACTACATTTTTCCATGTTGTTTTTCCATGTAAACATCGAGGAACTAAATGATCAAAAGTTAAATCATTAGCAGCAAATTTTTTTGCACAATATTGACAAGTAAAATTATCGCGAAGAAAAACATTAAATCTTGTAAAGGCAGGTTTTCGCTGAGGCATCACATAATCTTTTAGCGCTATTACACTTGGTAATTTAAAAGATATGGTAGGCGAACTAACTGACTGGTCATATTTTTCTATAACAGAAACACGGTCTAAGAAGACTGACTTAACAGCATCTTGCCAAGAACATAAAGAAAGTGGGTAATAAGAGAGTGGTCGGAAATCTGCGTTTAATACCAATGCTGGATTTCCACTTGCGTTCATTTTTATCTACTCACCCAGGTCATAAATTACATTGATACTATAATATGATGATTCGGTTACATCATAGAATTTTTTTTATAAATTTTTGCAATAAAGTTATTGCTTCTGGAGATATATTATGAGCATCTTTTTCAAGAACATGTGACTCTAAGTTACATTTGTTTATCTTTAAATATTCTTTAGCTTTATAATAATTTTTTATAGGAAGAACTTCATCTTGCTCACCATGGGAAATAAAAATTGGTGTTTGCAATAAAGTTTCATTAGTAATTTGTTGATGAGACATTATTCGACCTGAAAGGATAGCTAAGCCAGCCAGTTTTTTTTGAAGAAAATTTCCAACTTCAAAAGTCATCATTCCCCCTTGTGAGAATCCCATTAAAATACAATCTTGATAGGTAAGTTTTAACGACTCACAATATTGATCAATAGTCATGATAATTTTTTTAACAGATTCATTAACTTCTTTATTAATTTGATCAAACTCTTTAGGTCCTGCATCTGCAATGTAAACACCATTTGGGTATAAATCGAACCATTGATATCCCATATAATTACCCGAGATAACTCCTGGTGCGTTAAGCGCTATATAAGCCGCTTGCCATTCTTCTTGATCAATTGGGTGAGCTAAATTCATAAAATTAGCTGCATTATCGCCGTATCCATGAAGCATAAAAATTAATTTTTTGGGATTATCATGCCTTGAAAATGAAGGTCCATTTAATATTTCAGTCATAAATTACTATATGCGACATTTCATAGTTCGTTCAAGAGAAGAATTACACTATATGTAAAATATGGATGTTTTGCAGATTGTTATGGTCGTATTTATGGTTGGAGCTCTTGGCGCTGTCGTTGTTGGGGTGATTGCTATGGCAATAAATGGTAAACTTAATAAAAACCACAGTAATAAATTGATGCGTCTTCGTGTTTTATTCCAGGCAATTGCTGTCTTAGTTTTTGTTATTATCATCTGGGCATCAAGGAATTAAGCCAAATATACCCTCTAGAAAAAATTTTATTTTTTTAGTATAAGGCACTTAGAGGTTGCTATGGGAATTCATTTTAATCACAAATCTAAAGCGGGAGACCGCAAGATGCAAAAAGAGTTGAAGCTTAAACAAAAATCTGATGAGCGTAAAAGAAAACGTGAAGAACAAGAGCGTTTAAAATTAGAAGAGGAAATGAGACAGCTAGAAGAACTCACAAAGCCTGACAAGTAAAATCAAAGCATTTTTGTATTATAATTTTTCAAGTAATGGGATACTTATCTAATATAAACTTTTTAAGTATCGCAAGTGTTTGATCAGCCTCTTCAAGTAACATCATGTGTCCACAATTTTTAATCACATGTACTTCACTTCCTTTAATGTGATCTGCTAATTTTTGTCCATCCTTCAATCTGCACATCCTATCTTTATCAGCTAAAATAGATAATGTTGGTAAGTCTAATTTTTTTGCTGCTTCAAAACCGTTAGAATAATTTTCACATGCTCTAAAATCAACTCCGAGAGTATCTTTAATTTCCTTACTTTGAACAAGCATCGATCCAGTATTTAAATGATATAAACCTGGCACAGGGTGACCTCCAAAATGTCCAGATGGTCCGTGTGCAAAATCCATCATTAAATCAACTGCTTTAGGATCGCTATTTTCTGCAAGTGCTAATAATTCTGGATTCATAGGTATTGCTCCCGCTCCACCCATTAAACTTAGTGTTTGAATTTTATTTGGATACCTAGATGCACATTCTACAGCAACAAGACATCCTTGTGAATGTCCAACTAAAGAAGCTTGATTAAATCCAACAGCATCAATAACATCATTAATCCAGTCAGCCATCTTTTCAACTGAAGTTAAACTCTTACCTCCAGATAAACCGTGACCAGGTAAATCAAGAGCTAAAACACTGTAACCATGAAAAGCAAAATATCTAGTTTGTAAAACCCAACACATATGAGTGAGACCGCTACCATGAATAAAAATTATCAATGGCTTATTTTTATCAAAAGGCCTTCCTCCCGTAGAAGCAAAGACCTCCTCATTATTTACTTTAAATTTCATTTATTTGCGACTAGCTTTGGTTTTTTTGCAGCTCTGAAACCATCTTCGAAATCATTTTTAATATCATCAATGTCTTCAATCCCAACAGACAACCTAATCATATCTTGTGATAAGCCAGCAAATTTTAATGTAGCTTCATCCATTTGTGAATGAGTAGCTGATGCGGGATGAATAACTAACGTTCGAGTGTCACCAACATTAGCTAAATGTGATGCAAGTTTAACATTATTAATAAAAGCGGTACCAGCTTCCTTACCTCCTTTAATTCCAAAGGCGATCATCGACCCTCTTCCTTTTGGAAGAATTTTTTTAGCTAGTTCATAATCAGGATGATCAGGAGCACTTGGATGTGAAACCCATGCAACACTTTC
The DNA here is from genome assembly GCA_902511405.1 of uncultured Alphaproteobacteria bacterium. Taxonomy (GTDB): domain Bacteria; phylum Pseudomonadota; class Alphaproteobacteria; order HIMB59; genus CACPNW01. The sequence continues at coordinate 5,735 of CABXEZ010000009.1, read as the reverse complement.
ATGGGCTAATAAATATTCAACCATTTTTTCGGCGTTGGCACAATGTTTTTCCATTCGCACAGATAGAGTTTCAATTCCCTGCATAACATTCCAGGCATTTTGTGGACTTAAGCAAGGACCAAAGTCTCTCATGCCTTCAGCTCGAGCTTTCATAGTAAAGGCAACAGGTCCGAATTCTTCAGCAAAAGATAAGCCATGATAACCTTCATATTCTTTGGTAAGAGAAGGGAATTTATCATTTTGCATCCAGTTAAATTTTCCTCCTTCAACAATGATACCCGCCATTGATGAACCATGTCCTGCCATCCACTTTGTTAAAGAGTGCACAACTATATCTGCACCAAAATCAAAAGGTTTGCACAGATAAGGTGTTTGATATGTACTATCAATCATTAAAGGGATACCAGCGTTATGAGCAATGTCAGCAACCTCAGGCATATTCATTAATTCATTTCCAGGGTTACCTAATAATTCCCCAAATATACATTTAGTATTTTTTTGTATAGCTTTTTGAAAACCTTCAGTGTCACGTGGTTTCACAAAAGTTGTATTGATGCCAAACTTTGGCAATGTTAGACGAAGAAGATTAGCAGTTCCACCGTATACTTGTGAGGAAGCTACTATATGATCGCCTGACTCACATAAAGTCATGATTGCAAGAAAAATTGCAGCCATTCCAGAGGAAGTTGCAATTGCTGCAGTTCCCCCCTCTAATGCTGCAACTCTCTCTTCCAGCACTCCAACAGTTGGATTAGAAATTCTACTATATATATGCCCGCCTCGCTCTAGGTTAAATAGCGCTGCTGCATGATCAACATCATCGAAAAGATAAGATGTTGTTTGATAAATAGGTACTTGACGAGAGCCGTTGTTTTTATCTGGTTGATAACCAGCATGTAGACTAAGGGTGTCAAATTTATAAGTTTTTGGATCCATTAAATCTCCTTTGCTTTCATTCGTAGTTCAAACTTTTGTATTTTGCCTGTAGAAGTTTTTGGCAATTCACCAAAGACTACATTTTTTGGTCTTTTAAATCCAGCCATATTTTCCTTACAAAACTGAATAATTTCTTCTTCAGTAGCAATTTTCCCAGGTGATAACTCAACAAAAGCACATGGCGTTTCACCCCATTTTTCATCTGGCTTAGCAACAACAGCTACTAATGAAACAGATGGATGTTTTGCCACAACGTTTTCAACCTCCACAGAAGAAATATTTTCTCCTCCAGATATTATAATATCTTTAGAGCGATCTTTAATTTGAATATATCCATCTGGATACACCACAGCTAAATCACCTGAATGGAACCAACCATTACGCATAGATGTTTCTGTTGCCTCTTTATTTTTATAATACCCTTTCATTACTACATTCCCACGCATTAAAATTTCACCCATCGTTTTTCCATCTCTTGGAACAGGGTTATATGTTTCAGGATCTGCAACCATTGCTTCTTCTAAATTAGGATAGCGCACTCCCTGTCTTGAGTTTAAATCTGCTTTTTCACTATTCGATCGATCATTCCATTCATCATTCCATGCACATTGCAAAACATGTCCATATGTTTCCGTTAGTCCATACACATGCATTACCTCAAATCCTAAGTTATCCATTTTTTCTAAAATTGCACTTGTCGGAGGAGCTCCGGCTGTTAACACGAAAATTTTATGATTAATTTCTTTTTTATCTTTTTCTTCAGCATTAGCGATTAAATTTAACACAATAGGCGCGCCACCAAAATGAGTTACTTTATGCTTATCAATAAGATCGTAAATATCTTTAGCTATTATGTATCGACAGCAAACTACTTTGGCGTGAATTAATGCAGATGTCCATGGATAACCCCATCCATTACAGTGAAACATTGGCACTGTTGCAAGAAAAGTAAGTTTATTCGTCATATTCCAAGCAGTCACACTACCTGTTGACATTAGATAAGATCCGCGATGATGATAGACAACACCTTTTGGTTTTCCTGTTGTCCCTGAAGTATAACTAAGAGATATTGCTTGCCATTCATCTTCCGGTAAAAACCAATTAAAATCTTCATCTCCTGATTCTAAGAATTCTTCATACGTCCAATCACCTATTTTTTCACCTTCACCCTCTTTAAATATTGCTTGGTCATCATGGATGTCAATTATGGGTATTTTTTTTCCATAAAGATTCAACGCTTTTTTAATTGTCGGTGAAAACTGAGTATCGGTTATTAACATTTTTGCATCGCTATGCTCTAAGATGTAGGCAATTGTTTCAGCATCTAACCGAGTATTAATTGTGTTAACAACGCCGCCTGTCATTGGAATAGAATAATGGGCCTCCAATAATTCTGGAGTATTTGCAGCAATAATTGATACAGTATTACCAAGGCCAATACCTTGCTTTTTCAAAGCACTAGCAAACTTAGTGCAGCGATTATATGTTTGAAGCCAAGTATAATTTCTATTTCCATAAACTACAGACTCATAGTTTGGATAAATATCTTTCGCTCGAGTAATAAAACTTAAGGGAGATAAAGGAACATAATTGGCTTTATTTTTATCAAGATCTTTAGAAAATTGATTCATCGATTTTGTTATAGCATTAAAAAAAATAATTAAAATCCCTAGTGAAAAGGGTCAATTAATTAAATAGAGGTTTTCCTGTATCAAGCGTATGTCTTATTCTCTCTTGAGTTGGTTTTTGACTAATTAAATCAATAAAAATTTCTCTTTCAAGATCATAGAGGTTTTGCTCTGTTAATATGGTTGAGGCCATTGTATCACCGCCACTCAGCATATAACCTAGTTTTTTACCAACCTCGATACCATGTTCTCCAATTACTTTTTTATCTTTTAACTCATATAAAATATTCATCATATCTGACATAACTGTTGAGCCTGGCAAAGAAAAAGTGGCGCTATCAAGTGGTTGATAGTTATCTCTATTTGAAAAAATAAGTTTATCAGCCTCTTCAATTAAGCGGTCTTTACTCATAACCATAACATCTTTATCTCCTAAAAACTGTTGAGCTCTAGCTTTAATAGGTGAGTCAGCAGTAGTTGCATATCCTATTAAATTAAAAACTTTTAAAGATAATAGTTTAGGATCATTTTTAATATCAGAATGATTTGCCCATCGTCTTAACATTTCTTTGCACCCACCTCCTGCAGGTATGAGACCTACAAGTGACTCTACTAGACCGAGAACAGAGTTTGAATGTGCTGCAATAAAACTAGTTTGTGAAATGACTTCATACCCTCCTCCTATAGCTAATCCTGAAGGACAAGACACAACAGGAAATTTAGCATGTTGGAGCTGGTAAAGTGATTGCTGAAAATTATTGAGAAAAATATCGATATCTTTAAATTCTTTATTCACTGCTCTATCATAAAAATAATTTAAATTAACACCTGCAGAGAATTGCATGGCATCATTAGCTATAACTATTCCATCATACTTATCATTACACAAATCATATGCTTTCATTAAACAGTCATTAGTTAATCCATCGAGAGCATTTGCCTTGGTATGAAATTCAACACATATAAATTTTGATTTACCAGACATTTCCCAAATAGAAGCAGAAGCATTAGTATAAATAGGTTTTGAGGTCTTTTTGGTGTCTGATAAAGAAATTATGCCATCAGGTCTTTTCATTGGCATATAAGATTGTTGAGGATGAAAATATTCTAATGCATTATCAGCAGTCTTAAATAATGAATTTTTTTGATCGATGAGTTGATTAATAAATGATGGGATTTCTTCATCTATATTAAGTTTTGAAACAAAATTTTCAATTCCAATTTCATCAAGTATTTCAAATGGTCCTTTTGACCAGTTAAATCCACATTTCATTGCATCATCAATATCATTGAAGTTGTTAGTGACATCTGGAACTAAACTTGAGGCATATAAAATTGTTTTTTTCATAATTGACCAAGCGTATTTTCCATACACATCATCTCTTTCTATTACATTCACGACATCCATTACATCCGGTAACCCCAGATCAACTTTTTTAGATTCGTGATATGTATTATTTTTATAATTGAGTGACTCTAAAATTTTTATATCAGAAGATTTATTCATTCGGAAAAAACCACCTTTTCCTTTTCTTCCTGTATAACCATCTTCAATAAGTTGATTAATAATTGGCAGTTCTTTACCCACAATATGGAAAGGGTCACTGACTGGTAGTTCTGTAATAAAACTTTTTAATACATCAGCCATCAAGTCAATACCAATTAAGTCATACAAACCAAATATTCCTGTTTTAGGAATACCAAGAGGTCTCCCAAAAACAGCATCAGCTTCTTCAACAGTAAGTCCAAGATTAAATGCTTCAGTCATTGCCACTTGCATAGCATACACACCAACACGATTGCCTAAAAATCCTGGTGAGTCATTACAAACAACAACAGTCTTACCTAAAATCTTATCACCAAAATTAACGAGGTCATTTATTTTTTCTTTATCATTTTGTGGCCCAATCACTAATTCGAGTAATCGCATATAACGAACTGGATTGAAAAAATGTGTAATACAAAAAACTTCCTTCATTTCTTTTGACATATCTTCAGTTAATACTTTCAGAGGGATAGAAGATGTATTGGATGAGACCAAAGCACCAGATTTTCGAAGTGTATCAATTTTTGAATAGAGTGTTTTTTTAATATCAATTCTTTCTACTACAGCTTCCACTACCCAATCTGCATCTTTTAATGTTTCCATATCATTTTCTATGCTTCCAGGAATGATATGATTGAGATTATTTTCCTCCATTAATAGAGGTGGTCTTGATTTTTTTATTCGCTCACATGCTTTAGTGGCAATCTCAGTGGTTAGATCAAGTAGGTGAACCTGTAAACCTGCATTTGCTACCTGAGCCGCAATTCCACTACCCATAGTTCCTGATCCTATAACGACAACTTTTGATATTTTCATTTTTTAAGAGGTTATATAGATAATTTAACAAATCTCACCAAAAGAAATACAAAAAAATAACGTATTTGAGTGAAAAATATTGTAAATACCTCTATAGGCGCACGCGATGAAAAAAAATCCGTCAAGAAATACACACTTAAAGAATGGTCCTTCGAAGTTATTAGAATCTATTAATAACTCGATAGATATTGATCAAAGAATGTACAAAGAAGACATTGATGGCTCAGTTGCACATGCCACAATGCTTGGTAAACAAAAAATTATATCAAAAAAAGATCAATCAAAAATTGTTAATGGCCTGAAAGTTATTTTACAAAATATTAATTCTGGTAAAATTCAATTCAAAAGTGAGCTTGAGGATATTCATATGAATATTGAGTCTTTGCTCTTCAAACAAATTGGAAAAACTGCTGGAAAATTACATACTGCTAGATCACGTAATGATCAGGTTGTTACTGACTTTAAACTTTGGATAAGAAATAATAGTATGAATCTTGATAAGCACGTTCAAAACTTACAAAAAATTCTTATTGATGTTGCTAAAAAAAATACTGTTACTGTAATGCCTGGCTATACACATCTTCAGGTTGCTCAACCAATTTCTTTAGCTCATCACTGTCTTGCGTATGTTGAAATGATGGGTCGAGATAGATCAAGACTAAAAGATTGCATAGAAAGGTTAAATGAAAACCCCTTAGGCTCTGGAGCCTTAGCAGGAACATCATTCCCTATTGACAGAAATTTAACATCAAAATTATTGAAATTTTCTAAACCAACAGCTAACGCACTGGATAGTGTATCGGATAGAG